>USMJ01000001.1 GCA_900555805.1 uncultured Oscillospiraceae bacterium
CGTTAAACGAAAAGGAGGAGTGACAATGGCGTCACCCTTAGCCGACAGCATCAGACCAAAGGATCTCGACGATATAGTCGGTCAGAAACATATATTGGGCGAAAATAAGCCGCTTAGAAACATGATAGAGGACGGCCACATTCCGAATCTGATATTCTACGGCCCGTCTGGGGTCGGGAAAACGACCGTCGCCGCTATCATCGCCGGAAAGACGAATAAACGGCTCCACAAGCTCAACGCAACACAGGCAACCACGGCTCAGATACGCGATATCGTGTCTGAGCTTCACACTCTTCAGGCGCCGAACGGAATTCTGTTATACTTAGATGAGATCCAGTATTTCACCAAGAAACAGCAGCAGACCCTGCTTGAATACATAGAAAACGGCGATGTGACCCTGATCGCTTCGACGACCGAAAATCCTTATTTCTATATTCACAACGCCATTCTCTCCCGAAGCACGGTCTTTGAGTTCAAGAGCGTTGAGAAAGACGAGATCGCCAAGGCGGTCGTGAGGGCGTTCGATATTCTCTCCGATAAGTACGCCCAAACCTTCGATATCGGGGAGGGCGTTGTCGACCGCATTTCGGCAGGGTGCGGTGGCGACGTCAGAAAGGCTATCAACACGGTCGAGCTTTGCGCCATGTCGTCAAGAGCCGAAAACGGCGTCAAGAAGATCACGCTCGACACCGTTGAGCTTCTCACGCAGAAAAGCTCGATGAAATATGACAGAGACGGAGATTATCACTACGATACGCTTTCGGCGTTTCAGAAATCCATGAGAGGCTCCGACCCCGACGCCGCTGTTCATTATCTCGCGAGACTTCTTGAAGCGGGCGATCTTCCGGGAGCGGTCAGGCGGCTTATGGTCTGCGCCTGCGAAGATGTCGGGCTTGCTTATCCGATGATAATTCCGATAGTCAAGGCGGCTGTCGACGCCGCTCTCATGGTCGGAATGCCCGAAGCGAGAATTCCCCTCGCCGACGCCGTTATACTCGTCTGCAACAGCCCGAAGTCAAACTCGGCTTATCTCGCCTATGACAAGGCGGCGGCGGATATCAGAAACGGACTTGCGGGTCCTGTTCCGAGAAATCTTCAGAACAAGCATTTCGACGGAGAGGACAATCAGAACAAGGGACAGTTCTATAAATACCCCCACGACTATGAAAACCACTATGTTAAGCAGCAATACCTGCCAGACGTTCTCAAGGGAAGAAAATATTATGAATTCGGCGACAACAAGAACGAGCAGGCATTCAGAGCGTACATGGAAAGAATAAAGGGAGAAAACTGATGGATATTGTTTCACAGCTGACGAACGAATTTCACCTACAGCGTTGGCAGATTGAAAACACGGTGTCGCTCATCGACGAGGGCAACACAATACCGTTTATCGCAAGATACAGAAAAGAAGCTCACGGCACTCTCGACGATCAGCTTTTAAGAGAGATAAACGACAGGCTCGATTATCTCAGAGGGCTTGAAAAGAGAAAGGACGAGGTCATAGCCTCGATAGAAAAGCTCGGGCTTATGAGCGACGAAATATCTCAGGCGCTTTCAAAGGCGGTCACTCTCGCCGAGGTCGAGGATATATACAGACCGTATAAGCCGAAGCGAAAGACGAGGGCTTCCGTCGCGAGGTCGAGAGGGCTTGAACCGCTCGCCGAGAGAATATTCGCTCAGGAGACCGACTGCCCGTATCCGATAGATATGGCGGAGGAATTTATAAGCGAAGAAAACGAAGTTCCGACAGCGCAGGACGCCTTACAGGGGGCTATGGATATCATAGCCGAAGATCTTTCCGACGACGCGAATATCCGCCGCAGGCTTCGCAACCTTTTCACCGTCGGCGGAGTTGTCACCGTCAAGGCGGCGAACCCCGAAGAAAAGAGCGTCTACGAAAACTACTATGATTTCACGGATCAGGTCAGCCGCATAGCCGACTACAAGGTTCTCGCCATAGACCGAGGCGAAAGAGAGGGCTTTCTCAAGGTCAGCGTCACGCTCGACCCCGTCAAGGCGATGAACGTCATGCTTTCCGTGGCGGTGAAGAACAACAGCTCGCCATGCGTTGAGACTATACTCGCGGTTTGTTCGGACAGCTATGACAGACTGATATATCCGTCTATTGAACGCGAGGTACGCACGAACCTCACTGCTAAGGCCGCCAAAGCGGGCATCAGGAGCTTTTCCGATAACCTCAGGCCCTTGCTTATGCAGCCTCCCGTAAAGGGTAAGGTCGCTATGGGTCTTGACCCCGGATACAGAACCGGCTGCAAGGTCGCCGTCGTCGACGAAACGGGCAGAGTTCTCGACACGGGAGTTATATATATCACTCATTCCCAAGCGCAAAAGGAACAGGCGAAGCTCATCTTAAGCCGCTTTATCGAAAAATACGGCGTACAAATAATAGCTATCGGCAACGGAACAGCCTCCAAGGAGACAGAGATCTTCACGGCAGAACTCATTAAGAGCGTACCCCAAAAGGTGTCTTATATGGTCGTCAGCGAGTCGGGCGCGTCGGTTTATTCGGCGTCGAAGCTCGCCGCGGAGGAGTTTCCGCAGTTTGATGTCTCCCTGCGTTCCGCCGTCTCGATAGCCAGGCGCCTGCAGGATCCCTTGGCGGAGCTTGTCAAGATCGACCCGAAGTCAATAGGCGTCGGGCAGTATCAGCACGATATGCCGAAAAAGGAGCTTGACGCCGCACTGAACGGCGTTGTCGAGGACTGCGTAAACAGCGTGGGCGTTGATCTCAACACCGCTTCGCCGTCGCTTTTACAGAGGGTCGCAGGAATAAACTCGACCGTAGCGCAGAACATAGCGAAATTCAGAGAAGAAAACGGCGCGTTCTCGTCAAGGGCGCAGATAAAGAAGGTCCCGAAGCTCGGCGCAAAGGCGTTCGAGCAATGCGCAGGTTTCCTTAGAATAGGCGAAAGCAAAAACGTTCTCGACAACACGGGCGTACACCCCGAAAGCTACGCCGCCGCAAAGCAGCTGCTTTCCGAATGCGGCTTCACGCTCGACGACGTGAAGAACGGAAAAATATCCGACCTTTCCGAAAGAGCGGACAAGATCGGACTTGATAAGCTTTCCGAAAAGCTCTCGGTCGGCATACCGACGCTTGAGGATATCATCAAGGAGCTTATGAAGCCCGGCAGGGACCCGAGAGACGAGCTTCCGCCGCCGATGCTCAGGCAGGATGTCATGACCATGGAGGATCTCAAACCCGGAATGGAGATGAAGGGAACTGTCAGAAACGTCATCGACTTCGGCGCATTCGTCGACATCGGCGTTCATCAGGACGGACTTGTTCATATATCCGAGATGAGCTATAAGAGAGTGGCTCACCCGAGCGACATTCTGACGGTCAACGACGTCATAACAGTCTGGGTCAAAAGCGTCGACGCCGCCAGAGGAAGAATCTCACTGACGATGAAGAAGCCTGTTGAATGATATGAATTGTGTTCGGCGCGCACTTCGGTGTGCGCCGCTTTTGGCATTTGTGGAGGCGGAGCCGCGGCGCGCGTTGTGCGCCGCAGGAACCGCGAGCGTACCCCGACGCCGTCGGCGTCGGGGTGCCCGAGCGGTTCCTCCGTTGCGCAAACTAAGCATCTTAGCTTGGCTTGGAGGCTGATCGAGGCGAGGGCTGCGCATTTGTGCAGCCCTCGCCGGGGTTCGATTCGCAGGAATTGCACACGGAGCAGGGGGTCGGCGAAGTCGGCGGCGCGGTAGCGCAGCGAGTGCCGCCGACGGCATTTGGGCGTGTACCCTCGGCGGCGACAGCCGTTGAGGGTGCCGAACAAATGCCCCACTGCACAAATTCATGGTTCGCAGAAACCCACAGGCTGACCGTCGGCGATATAATCGGGTTCGATGCCCGATGATATCGCAAAGAACTCGGGTGGATATGTTGACTTGCGGCTGTTATAAAAGTTCGTAAAATGATCGCAGAACTTCGCGACCCACAGGCGATTGTGAGCAGCCGCAAATTGAACTTTCGTCAGCACTCAAGCATCACTGCGCGTGTGACTATGCCGTCATGAAATATATTACCGCTAATAACGTTTGTTACCCGAAATTTTCCGCCTCCGCCGCAAGCTCTTCACCCGATCCTGTTCCCGTTTTCCTTATCGAACAGATGAACCTTGCTTTCGTCCACCGCGAACCTGATTTCGCCGTTCGGTTTCGCCTGCGTCTCGGGGCTGACGCGAGCGGTCAGTCTGTTTCCCAGACAGTTTATATATAGATAAGCTTCGCTGCCCATAAGCTCCTTTACCTCGACCGTTCCCGAGAGTACGGAGCCGCTGTGCTGCGAGATAAAATATTCGCTGTCGTCTATGTCCTCGGGGCGTATGCCGACAGTGACTTTTTTTCCGATATATTCCGAGCCGAGGGCGAAGCTTCCCGAAAACGGGATATGCTCGTTTCCTATCATGAGTGTGAGCTTTCCGTTTTCTTCCATGATACAGCCGTCGATGAAATTCATCTGCGGCGAGCCGATGAAGCCTGCGACAAAGGTGTTGATCGGCTTGTTGTAGAGATTCTGCGGAGTGTCGACCTGCTGAACAACGCCGTCTTTCATAACAACTATCCTGTCGCCCATGGTCATGGCTTCCGTCTGATCGTGGGTGACATAGACAAAGGTCGTTCCGAGCTTTTGGTGAAGTCTCGTTATCTCCGTCCTCATAGCCGTTCTTAGCTTTGCGTCAAGGTTTGACAGCGGCTCGTCGAGAAGAAAGACGTCGGGATTTCTGACCATCGCCCTGCCGAGCGCCACCCTCTGTCTCTGACCGCCCGAGAGCGCTTTCGGCCGTCTTTCCAAAAGATGCTCTATCCCCAAGACTTGCGCCGCCTCAGTGACGCGGCGGTGGATCTCGTCTTTCGGCACTTTGTGAAGCTCCAAGCCGAACGACATGTTTTTATAGACCGACTTGTTCGGATAAAGCGCATAGCTTTGGAAGACCATCGCTATGTTTCTGTCCTTCGGGGCGACCGAGTTGACCTTTCTGTCGCCGATGTAAAGCTCGCCTTTGCTGATTTCTTCGAGCCCCGCTATCATTCGAAGCGTCGTGCTCTTGCCGCAGCCCGACGGTCCGACGAGCACTATAAACTCCTTGTCGGCGATATCGAGGCTGAGGTCGCTGACAGCGGTGAACCCGTCCTCATAGATTTTGAATATGTTTTTTAATGTGACCGAAGCCATAATAAGCCTCCCTTGGCTGTTGATTTTTTAGGTACGGGCGAATGCCCTGCGCGCGGCGGCTGACTGCCCGAAAGCAGGCGCCGCGGCGCGTACAAATAAAAAGGAGACGGTCGGTTATCAGCCTTTGACGGCTCCGGCGACAACACCCTTTATTATATATTTCTGACTTGTCAGATAGAAAACGACGATCGGAATTATCGCCAGAACGAGCATAGCCATCATCGCGCCCATATCGACGGAGCCGTAGCCGCCCTTGAGATACTGAATAGCGATGGGTATGGTCTTATATTCCGAGCCGATGACGAGATAGGGGAGAAGATAGTCGTTCCAGATCCACATTGTGTTGAGTATGGCGACCGTGATAGCCGTCGGCTTGAGAATCGGCAGGACGACGAGAAAGAATGTCCGAATACTGCCGCAGCCGTCTATCATTGCCGCCTCCTCAATTTCAAGAGGTATGCTCTTTATAAAGCCGCAGAACATAAAGACCGAAAGTCCTGCGCCGAAACCGAGATAGATAACGATTATCCCGAGCGGATTGTCAAGCCGCAATGTGTTGGCAAGCTTCGACATAGAGAACATGACCATCTGAAACGGAACTATCATCGAGAACACGAAAGCGTAATACATCGCCGAGGTTATCCTGCTCTTAACCCGGGTTATATACCAAGCCGTCATGGCGGAGAACAGGACTATCACGAGCACCGAGCCGAGCGTAATAAACAGCGACCAGCCGAACGCCGAGAAGAATCCCGTCTTTTCAAGCCCCGAGGTATAGTTTTCGATTCCGGCGAAGCTTTCACCCATCGGGAACGAGAACGGCTCGGACGAAATATAGAGCTTATTCTTAAACGAGTTCATCAGAACGATGAAAACGGGGAAAAGAAAAGCCGCGGCGACTATAACGAGAATGATATAGAGCAGGGTTTTGCGAACACTTTTCGCCATCAGCTTTCGACCTCCCTTTTTCTTGTTATAGCCAGCTGTAACAGCGCTATCACCGCCACGATTATCGAGAACACGACGGCTTTAGCCTGACCGACGCCCTGCCAGCCTGCGCGGCCGTAGAAGGTCTTGAATATATCGAGGGCGAGCATGGCGGTCTGTCTCGACGGCGCACCGTCGGTCAAAGCCAAGTTCGCGTCGAACATTTTAAACGAGTTCGTCAAGGTCAGAAACAGACATATCGTCACCGACGGCATGACCATCGGGACAGTCACATTCTTGAGTGTCTGCCACGCGCCGGCTCCGTCGACCTTGGCGGCGTCTATCAGGTCGGTCGGGATATTCTGTATTCCGGCGATATAAATTATCATCATATATCCGATAAGCTGCCAGTTTATCAGGAACACAAGCCCCCAGAAGCCGTATTTCGCGTCGTAGGTTATCGTGACGCCCATGAAGCTCAGAACGCCGTTTATGATAAGCTGCCAGATATATCCCAAAACGATCCCGCCTATAAGGTTCGGCATGAAGAAGACCGTTCTGAAGATATTTGTTCCCTTGAGTCCGCGCGTGAGGATCAGCGAGAGAAGAAACGCTATAACGTTTATCGTTATCACCGACACGACGGTGAATTTGACCGTGAACCAGAGAGCGTTTTTGAAATCCGCCGTCGAGAAAGCCTTTATATAGTTCTTCACGCCGACCCAATGAGCGTCAACAATGGTGGTGAATTCTGTGAACGACAGATATATGCCGATGATAAACGGAATGACAAACGCTATCAGAAACGCCGCTAAGGTCGGGAGCGCAAAGACGGGAAAATATTTTTTTAAGTTTTTCTGCATATTACCACCGCTCGGTTGCTTAAAGTTTTATTTCGATTCGTTCTTCCAGGAGGTCACGACCGTCTGTTTGACATAGTCCCAATTTTTGGTACCCTGGGTATATTCGAGGAGGGCGGCGCCGAAATCCTCTTTGAATGTTTCGCTCGGGAAAGCCGTGAATATCCACGGGATCGAAGCGACGTCGTCCTTGTTCATCCAGCGGACGGTTTCTTTTGAAAGCGGATTCGCGGGCGCTTCGTTTTCAGAGAACGTGTTGAACGGCGAGATGAATTCAAGTTCGTCCGTGACATATTTCTTGCCTTTTTCGCTTGAGAAGAGCCATTCGAGGAAAGCGATCGACGCTTCCTGCTTCTCCTTTGACACCTTGGAGTTTATACAGATATAGTTCTCCGTTCCGACGCAAAGTCCCTGTTTTTCCTCGCCCTTGACGCCCGTGTATATTGGCATCATCTTGATGTTGTCGGCTTCGACGACATTGCCGGCGAGCCCTTTTATATCGTTGTACGCCCAGGTTCCGTTCTGAACCATAGCGACCTTCCCGAGGGCGAACTCGGACATGGAATCGTTGACGGATTTTCCTCCGAGAAGTCCTTTCTGAGTACCCGAGTTGTTAATATAAAGGTCAAAGGTGTTCTTGAAGTTCTCAGCGTATTTGAAGGTGATCTCATCCGTGTTGAGACCTGCGACGGTGGGATCGTCATACTTGTCGTTTTCCGAAAATTCATAATACATCGGAACATTCGCCAGATGCGTATGCCAGCGCCACTGGTTTCCGCTTGAGAAAGAGGTCGAAGCGAACACGCCGTCGATATCGAGCTCCTTTTTATGCTTCGTCATGTCTTCGACAACCGTCTTGAGCGTTTGGAAGTTCACTATCTCATCCATGGAATTGACTTTGGTCTGTCTTGTCTTCAGGGCGAAATATTTATCGGTTATCGCCTTGTTATATATGATTCCGTAGGATTCGACGACATACGGAATACCGTAGACTCCGCTTCCGTCTTTAATGGCGAGATTCTTGTCGCTCAGATAGGAATAAAGCTTGGTGTCCGAAAGATCGGCGCAGAAATTCTTCCAGTTCTGATAGCCTATCGGGCCGTTGATCTGAAAGATAGTCGGGGCTTCCTTTTTGGCGACCTCCGAGGTGAGCGTCTGCTCATAGGTGTCGCTGGCGGCGGTGACGACCTTGACGGTCACGCCCGTTTCCTCTTTGTATGTTTTGGCTATCCTGTCATAGACCGCCGAAACTTCGGGCTTGAAGTTGAGAAAGTATATTTCCTCATTGCTCGCGGCTGACATATTGTTGCTGTTGTTTTCGCTGCTTGACGAGATCTCGCCGTCGTTCTTCTTGCCGCAGCCGAAAAAGCTTAGAGCCAGAACAGCGCAAAGCAAAAATCCGATTAGTTTTTTCATATATATCTTCCTTTCGTCACAGGCGTGAGTATAGCTTTGTCTGCCTGTAAATTTTGTTGATTAAATTATCGTCCATATCGCCGTATTCTATACGGTATATCCAATTATCTCCGAGAGTGGAGGGAATATTCATGCGGCTCTGTTTTCCCTGTTTGAGATAATCCTGCATCGGGATTATCGCCGTGTCGCATACGCTCGACATGGCGCTTTTAATAAAAGCGTCCGTCAGCCGCCATGTGAAGTTGATGTCGAAATAGTCCATAGCGAGCTCGACATCCTCTCTCGGCGCCGTCATCTGCCAGCCCGTCAGGGTGTCGTTGTCGTGAGTTCCCGTGTAGACGACGCTGTTTCTTGAAAAATTATGCGGCAGGTTCTCGTTGTCTCCGCCCGTGAAAGCGAACTGGAGGATCTTCATTCCCGGGAAGCCCGACGATGCCATCCGCCGCCTTATATCGTCCGTGATGAAGCCTAAGTCCTCGGCTATGACATTGAGATTCGGCAGGGCTTCTTTTATTTTTTTGATGAAGTCCTCTCCGTCCGCGCGTTTCCATTCGCCGCGTCTCGCCGTTTTCTCCCCGGCCGCCACGCAGTAGAAAGAATAAAATCCGCGGAAATGGTCGATGCGTACCGTATCAAAAAGTTCGCCCGCCTGACGAAGCCGCTTGATCCACCAGTCATAACCGCTTTTTTTGTGTACGCTCCAGTCGTATACGGGATTTCCCCATAACTGCCCGTCGGGCGAGAAATCATCGGGAGGGCAGCCTGCCACCTCCTGCGGAATTCTGTCGCAGGTGACGCAGAACAGCTCGGGGTGCGCCCAGACGTCGGCTGAGTCGGCGGAA
Source organism: uncultured Oscillospiraceae bacterium (assembly GCA_900555805.1). Taxonomy (GTDB): domain Bacteria; phylum Bacillota; class Clostridia; order Oscillospirales; family Acutalibacteraceae; genus UBA6857. The sequence continues at coordinate 9,249 of USMJ01000001.1, forward strand.
ACATAGATAGGAATATCGCCGATAATATGAACACCGTTATGGTTGGCATATTCCCTGAGTTTTATCCACTGCCTGAAGAACAAAAACTGCGTTATTTTGTGATAGCGTATTCTGTCTTTACACTCCGAACGAAGTTCAGAGAGAACGGAGGGCTCTCTGACCCTGACCGAAACGGGAAATTCCGTCAGCGGCCGCATCCCGAATTTTTCTTTCAGCGCCATGAAAAAAGCGTAGTCATCGAGCCAGAACTCATTGCCGGAACAAAATTCGGCGTACCCCATAGTATTATTCTCGTCGAACCTCTCGGCGGCCTTTTTGAGAATTTCGGGCCGGTTTTCATAAAGCAGCGAATAATCCACCCGTTTCGGATCCCTGCCCCAATCGTATCCGCGGCATTCCTCCGCGGTCAGAAGCCCCTGAGCCGTTAGCTCCTCGAGGTCGATGAAATAGGGGTTGAACGCGAAAGCGGAGAAGCTCTGGTATGGGCTGTTGCCGAAAGAAGTGGGATTTATCGGCAGTATCTGCCAGTAATACTGTCCGCTTTTTTTCAAAAAATCTATAAAGTCATATGCGCTTTTGCCGAGCGTTCCGACGCCGTATTCCGACGGCAGGGAGCTGACGGCAAGCAGAATTCCGCTTTTTCTCATTCGTTTCACCGCAATCAAAATTTATGTGATTATTTTTAGCGCCGCGGGCGGAAATATACATGGGTTAATTAAACGCCGCCGTCGGCGAGACGGCGGAGCGTGTGGGTGATGAGGGCGGATCATCGGCTTGCCGCCGTTCTGTTTCGGTTGACAATTTTGGCTATATCAGTTATAATCAACATAACTAAATTAAAACGGGGGTTAAAATATGGCAGGGAAAATTATCATTGTCGGAGCCAACCAGTGCGCCTTGGCTTTCGCTTATATGGCGGCTAAAAAGGGCTTCGATGTTGTAGCTTACGAGAAGGAGAAAAAAGAAGACGTCGCGTTCCCTTGGACGGACGACGTGGCGACCAACGCTTTCGATGAGGCGGGTTTACCCTTGCCGCCGGAAGAGATCCGCTGGCGCACCAATTCACCGACATTTGTTATCCCTAACAAGACAGTTATACCTATAGAGCTGCCCGAAGAAAATCTCGACTATTCCGTTCTTCGCCGCCCGATGAACGACTGGCTTGAGAAGATGGCGCTTGAGGCAGGCGCAAAGGTCGTGTACGAAAAAGCGATCGACCACGCCATAACGCTCGGCGACAAAGTCATCGGTGTTGTCTTCACGGACGGTGAAGTCGAAACCTCCGACCTCGTCGTTGACTGCGGCGGTATGAATTCATGCGTCAGATCGTCGCTTCCCGACTGCTTCGGAATTTTAAAGACGGTCGACCCCGAGGACTATTTCTTCGTCAAGCGCGTCTTCTTCGACAGACCCGAAAACGCACCCGACCCGGAGTACATATGGAAAATATATCTCAAACACCTCGGCGAACGCGGAATTTCATGGTGTCATCTCAGCCACGATAAGAAATACGGCGACGTCCTTATCGGCAGAACAGGCGGACTCAGCGAGGAGACATATCAGCGAGCACTCGACGACATCAGAAGCGAAAACCCGATAGTCGGCGAAACGTTCATACCCGAGACGAATATACTTTGCAAGATCCCCGTAAGGCACACGCTGTCGAAGATTTTCTCCGACGGATATGTTCTTTTGGGCGACAGCGCCTGCATGACCATTCCGCTCATCGGAAGCGGTATAGCCAGCGGCTTCAAGGCGGCGAGAAACCTCGCCGAAACGCTCGAAACGGCTGACGGCGACCCGTTCTCGGCGAAAAACCTTTACAGATATCAGTATCGCTACATGAGAGAGACAGGTGCGTTCCACGCTATAGTCGATATGTTAAAGAATGCGCTTCTTGACACGGACGCAGAGATAATCAATATAATCGCCAATCCCGAAACCGTTGCTTCGGTCATGAAAGCCGTTGCAGGTCAGACCGGTGACTTCGTGAAAGCAGTTATAGGTCTCGCTAAAGACGAGCCTAAGATATTCGCAGGCATTTTGAGCAGAGCCGCCGCAGCAGGCAAAGCAGGCGCGGTCACGCTGACCATACCCAAGGAATATGACGAAAAGAAGTTCGCCGCCTGGCGCAAAAAATACGAAAAGGCAACGAACGAGAGATAAGGGAAATATAATATTTATTCGGCAGCCGATTGACGGCTGCCGAAGTTTTTGCCTAAATCAAAATCCTCACCGACATCACATCGGTGAGGAAAATTTTATTCAACCGTATACACGTCCTTATCGAAATCGACCGTGATGACCGTTCCGTCGGAATAGTAGGCTTTCTGAACCCTGAGATTTCCGCCGACGAATTCATGCCTGACCATTTCTTTGTCATAGAGCTTTGCCTGAATTGCGGCGAGTTCTTTTGCGTTCTCGATCTCGGCTTTGAGCTTTTTGTCGTCGACAAGCTCTTCGTGAGCTTTCGGCTTTTCGATATATTTATGCGGATAGAAATACGGCGTTCCTGCGTTCAAGGCACAGTGAAGCTTTGAGTTGTCCGTGTTCGGGATTCCCCAGCCGTTTTTGCCGCCCGAAACCCACGGGACGAAAACACAGTCGTGATATACAAGGCTCGTCAGCGGAACGGGGATACCGACCGCCTTTCCGCCGCCCTGAGGCGTGACCTGATAAGGCGCGTGATGAACGAGGGCGAGCTTATCCATAAGCTGGCTGGCTCCCTCCTCCGATGAGGGGATGATCCCGTTATCGGTGAGAAAATCGAAGCATTTGCCCCTTGCCTGTATGCTCTCTTCTCTTGTCACGCGGTGCTTCGGGTTGAAGCATTCATCGCCCGACACAACGCCGAAAACGTCAAGATAGCTTCCGCCTATATGTACGCCGTGAGCTTTCAGCTCGTTGTAGGTGCGTTCGACGAAGCCGAGCGCCTGCGTCGAGCAGAGCCACGAATGCGCGCCGCCGTCCCATATGTCGCAGTAGGGATGCGAGCCGTCTATGTTCATAACGGCGAGATCTTCGTCGTAGTGCTTGCAGTCGTAGTAGAAGTCCCTGTACTGATCGTGGATACCGAAGCAGTAGCCGATCTCAAGACACTTGTCGGCGAGCTTCTTCATGCCGTCCCAGCCGCCTGCCTGTTCGTTCGGCGGAAGAACATACGGATGCTGATTGTCATATCCCTCGATGCCCCAGCCGTCGGTGTGGATATAGAGCCTGTCAAGCCCGAGAGACTTGATGTGTTCGAGTTCTCTTGCCCGCTGCTCAAATGTGGCGTACAAAATAATATTCTGACCGTGTTTTTTATAGAAGTCGGATTTGGGCTGAATGTGGGTGTAGATCCTGTGGTGAAGAACGGGCGCGCCGACGAGGTATGAGACATTCGGATTGCGCGCAATTTTGTCGGTTATCGAAACAAATTGACCCGTTTCTTTGAGGTACGCCCGAAAATTCTTCGCAACCGAGTTGTAATCTCCGTTCGAGAACAGATCGAAACGTACCCTTCTTTCGTATGAGACTTTTCCGAGAGACGAAGACCAGTTGACGCCCGTCAGAAGCGAGTTGTTCCTGCCCTTTTGGGAGACGGCTTTGGCGTCGAACGGCGTTTCGAGGATAGCCGAATAGCCGTGGCGGTCGCATACTCTGCCGTAGAACGGATGATACCAGTCGCCGGTGTTGATCTCTCTTTCGAGTATGAACAGAAGCCGTTTTCCGATATAATTTTTCTTATATCCGTCGGGCATGATGAAACCTTGGCGGACAGGCTCGACAGCATAGCCCTCGCTGTATTTTTCGGCGTTGAACGCACCCGGGAAATAGACCGAAGCGACGGACATATCGGTTTCGTTTTCGGCCTTGACCGAGAACACGACCCTTGACTCGGCAGTTATCTCCGTCGAGCAGACGAGAGTGAACGGTCTTTCGCCGAGGAAAGAGAAGCCGCCCAGACGAGCGGTTATCTTTCCGCCGTCCGCCGAAAATTCCTTTTTCTTCGCCGAGGTCAGAAGCTGTCTCATTTTGATATATTTCTTACCTGCTTTTTTTCTCAGCGTCAGGTATGGCTTTCTGCCTTGGGATATCCAAGTAAAGCCGTCCGCGGTTATTCTGAACGATAGGGTTCTTTCGTCGAGGGAAAGAGTGACATTGTGTTGTTGAACTTTAAGCATAGCTTTACCCCACGGTTATATTTTAATTTATTCTATCATATTTGTATTCTTTTGGCAAGTTTGTGCGCCGAGGTCGGTCGTGGTGGCAAAAGGTTTCCGCCGCAGGCGGAAACGCCGCGCCGCAGGCGCGGCACTTCTTCGCGAAGCGAAGAAGCTTTTGCCACCCCCGCAGGGACTTCAATTAAGATTAACACCAAGAGGTTGATCCGAAAAAACCGAAATTCAGAACAAAAAATCAGCCGCTGCTGTGCAGCGGCGATACAACTGTGCAGTTTAAAACAGACCCGAAATTTTTCCGTTGTCGTCGACGTCGATCTTTTCCGCGGCGGGAACTTTCGGAAGTCCCGGCATGGTCATTATGTCACCCGTGAGAACAACTATAAATCCGGCTCCCGAGCTTATCTTGACATTTCTGACGGTGACTGTGAAATCTTCGGGCGCACCGAGTAAGGTCGGATCGTCCGAAAAGCTGTACTGCGTCTTGGCTATACAGACGGGGCAGTTTCCGAAGCCGAGCTTTTCAAGGTTTGCAATCTGCTTCTTGGCGTTCGGCGTGAGAGTGATACCCTTTCCGCCGTAAACCTTTCTGACGACCGATTCAATCTTTTCCTCTATCGGGCAGTCAAGACCATAGGCGAAAGTGAAATCGCCCTTTTCTTCTTCACAAAGGCGAATGACCTCACGGGCAAGCTCTTCGCCGCCCTCACCGCCCTTAGCCCACACATCGGAAAGAACGGTGTTGACGCCGAGTTCGCGGCATTTCGCTATGATGAAATCGACCTCCGCCTGAGTGTCAGTCGGGAATCGGTTGACCGCGACAACGCAGGGAAGCTTGTATACATTCTTTATATTTGAAACATGGCGAAGAAGATTGGGTATGCCTTTTTCGAGAGCGCCTAAATCCTCCGTGGCGAGTTCGGTTTTGGCTAAGCCGCCGTGCATTTTCAGCGCTCGGATTGTCGCGACAACGACGACCGCCGACGGCGTCAGTCCTGCCATTCGGCATTTTATGTCGAGGAACTTCTCTGCTCCGAGATCGGCGCCGAAGCCTGCCTCGGTTATAGCGTAGTCCGCTGTTTTCATCGCCGTCCTGGTCGCTATGACGGAGTTGCAGCCGTGGGCTATGTTCGCGAAAGGTCCGCCGTGAACAAAAGCCGGGGTACCCTCGAGCGTCTGGACAAGATTGGGCTTGAGCGCGTCTTTCAAAAGCGCCGTCATTGCGCCGACAGCCTTGAGGTCGCCCGCGGTGACGGGCTTATCGTCATAGGTGTAGCCGACGATTATCTCAGAAAGTCTCCGCTTGAGGTCTGATATATCGCTTGCCAGACAGAACACCGCCATAATTTCGCTTGCGACGGTGATATCGAAGCCGTCCTCTCTCGGAACGCCGTTTATCTTTCCGCCGAGACCGTCTACTATGTTGCGAAGCTGTCGGTCGTTCATGTCGACGGCTCGCTTCCATGTTATCTTTCTCGGGTCTATTCCGAGGGCGTTGCCCTGATGAATATGGTTGTCGAGCATAGCCGCCAGCAGGTTGTTCGCCGCGCCGATAGCGTGAAAATCTCCCGTGAAATGCAGGTTGATATCCTCCATGGGGACAACCTGGGCGTATCCGCCGCCTGCCGCTCCGCCTTTTATTCCGAAAACGGGGCCGAGCGACGGCTCGCGCAGGGCGACCGCAACGTTTTTGCCGATTCGGCGAAGTCCGTCGGCGAGACCGATGGTCGTTGTGGTCTTTCCCTCGCCTGCCGGGGTCGGAGTTATCGCGGTCACGAGTATCAGTTTTCCGTCGGGTCTGTCGCTTTCTTTAAGCAGCGACAGGTCGATTTTCGCCTTGTATTTTCCGTATTGCTCGATGTATTTTTCGTCTATGCCTGCCGATTTCGCGATTTCGGTTATCGGCTTCATTTTGCAGTTCTGCGCTATTTCTATATCCGACAAATATGCCATTTTGCCGCCTCCTTCATATTATTCTGACACTGAATTCCCTGCCGCATCTCGGGCATCTCACCGTGTGTTTTCCGCGCGAATAGGGGAGTCTCAACACGTTTTTGCACCCGGGGCAGGTTCTGTATCTTTTTGTCTTGATGTCCTTGATCCTGTCCTTGAACAGGATGAGTTTCGGTCTGATTTTAAGCCAAACCTGACGGAAAATCTCGTTCTCTCGCTGTCTTTTATAGACATTTTTCGAGAGAACTCTGAATATCGCGTAAGCCAAAACCAACAACATCAGTCCGCCTATTATATAGTACGCGGCGAGCCGTCTTCTGAAGAAAACTCTCACCGCCGCGAGGATGGCGTAGACGATGAGGGAAATAGCCGTCAGCTGATCGGCTCCGTTTCTGCCCTGCATGAACGCCGCTATCTTATATCTGAGATTATCCATGTTTTACCTCCGGCTTTCGAGATATTTGCAGGCGGCGAGAGCCGCCGACGCTCCGTCGGAAACGGCTGTCGTTATCTGTCTGACCGCTTTCGTGCGGCAGTCGCCTGCGACAAACACGCCTTTTGTTTTCGTCAGACAGCTTTCGTCCGCCGCGGCATAGCCTTTATAGTCAAGCTCGATCATATCCGAGAAGCTCTCGTTCTGAGGGACAAGACCTATGGCTATGAAAAGACCGTCGAGTTTGATCTCCGTCTTTTCTCCGCTGTGTGAGTTTTCGATAACTATGGCTTCAAGTTCGCTTTCGCCTATAAGCTCTTTGACAAGCGAGCCTGTGATTATTTCGATTTTTTCGTTCTCCTTAAGCTGTTCGGCGAGTTTTTCTTCTCCCGTCAGAAAGTCGAGATCCTGTATAACATATACTTTCTTTGCGTTCTCCGTCAGAAGTATAGCTTCCTGCATAGCCGAGTTTCCTCCGCCGACGACCGCGACGGTCTTACCGTTGCAGAACGCTCCGTCGCAAACGGCGCAGAAAGATATGCCGCGGCCTATGAGATTTTCTTCGTTGTCAAGGCCTAAGGTTCTGTGTCTTGCGCCCGTCGCTATGATAACAGCCGCCGAAGTGAACTTTCCCGTGTCGGTGACGACTGTCTTGACGCCGTCCGCGTCGCTTATTGATATAACCTCGGCTATCTCGACATCGGCTCCGTGAGACAGAACCTGATCGACCAGCTTGTCGGCGAACTCGTTTCCGCTCATCTGTATAAAGCCGGGATAGTTTTCGATCTTCGGCGAATATGTTACCTGACCGCCGAAGGTGTTCTTTTCTATTATAAGAACCCTTTTGTTCGCTCTCAGTGCGTATAATGCGGCGGTCAGCCCGGCAGGACCTCCGCCGACGATTATAATGTCATAATCCATGTTTTCCTCCGATGACGGATACAAAAAATCTTGCCTTTCGCTCCGTCTTAATATCTATACAGCCGTTTTCCCGACGCAGGCATTCACCGCGTACCGGAAAACGGCTATTTGTTTATCTTATGCGCTTGCCGTGGCGGCGGAAATGAACTTTCTGATTTCCGAAACGCCTGTGTATTTCACGGCCTCGCCGTTTCTTGTGACTATGAGAGTCGGCGCCTGTTTGATGTTGTGTTCGGCGACGATGTCGGCGTTCTCCTCAGCCAAGAGCTTCGTGAACTCAACGCTCGCCTTTTCAAGCAGGGAGACCGCTATCTTGCAGTTGGGGCAGGTCGCTGTCGTGATGAGAACACAGCCGTCGGCAGCGTCTGTCTTTTCGCTCCCGTTCGCCGTCTCGCCGACCTTTACGCCGTCAATGCCGTGGGTCAGCTTCGATGTCGAAAGGTTATATTCCTTTCTGTCGGCGAACTCCTGGCTCTTGCCGTCGTTCCAGTTCTGGACGGGTCTGTAGTAGCCCGTTATTCTCGAGTAGACCTCCGTCTTGCTTCCGCATTCGGGGCACTTGTATACTTCGCCCGAGATGTAACCGTGAGTACGGCAAACGGAATATGTCGGGGACAGGGTGTAGTAGGGCAGCTTGTAGTTTTCGGATATCTTTCTGACGAGAGCCGCCGCTGATTTCCAGCTCGGAAGCTTCTCGCCGAGGAAAGCGTGGAATACCGTGCCGGAGGTGTAGAGCGTCTGAAGCTCGTCCTGAATATCAAGAGCCGTGAATATATCGTCGGTGTATCCGACGGGAAGATGCGAGCTGTTTGTGTAATACGGTGTACCGTTTTCGTTCGCCGTCTTTATGTCGGGATATCTCTTTTTGTCGTGCTTGGCGAGTCTGTAAGCCGTCGATTCCGCAGGCGTAGCTTCAAGGTTATAAAGGTCGCCGTAAAGCTCCTGATAGTCCGAAAGTCTTTCTCTCATATGGTTGAGAACGTTTTTCGTGAACTCCTGAGTTTCCTTGTGGGTCATGTCCGCCCTGAGCCATTTGGCGTTGAGACCTGCCTCGTTCATGCCGACAAGACCGATAGTGGAGAAGTGGTTGTCGAATGTTCCGAGATATCTTTTTGTGTACGGGTAAAGTCCTTCGTCGAGGAGCTTTGTGATAACGGTTCTTTTCACTTTCAGAGATCTGGCTGAAATATCCATAAGCCTGTCAAGTCTTTCGTAGAACTCTTTTTCGTCCTTTGAAAGATAAGCTATTCTCGGCATATTTATCGTGACGACGCCGACAGAACCCGTGCTTTCGCCGCTTCCGAAGAAGCCGCCCGATTTCTTTCTGAGCTCGCGAAGATCAAGACGAAGACGGCAGCACATACTTCTGACATCGCTCGGCTCCATGTCGCTGTTGACATAGTTTGAGAAATACGGCGTACCGTATTTTGAGGTCATCTCGAATAACAGTCTGTTGTTCTCCGTGTCCGACCAGTCGAAGTCGCGCGTGATCGAATATGTCGGGATGGGATACTGGAAGCCTCTGCCGTGGGCATCGCCCTCTATCATAATTTCTATGAACGCCTTGTTGACCATGTCCATCTCTTTTTTGCAGTCGCCGTAGGTGAAATCCATCTCCTTGCCGCCGACTATCGCGGGCATATTTTCAAGGTCCGAGGGAATCGTCCAGTCGAGAGTGACATTCGAGAACGGAGCCTGAGTAACCCAGCGGCTCGGCGTGTT
>USMJ01000002.1 GCA_900555805.1 uncultured Oscillospiraceae bacterium
CCGCCGTGCTGTCGTCGGAGTTGCAGGTGATCGTCCATGAGGCGAAGGTGTAGTCGTAGTATTCGTCGCTCGCCTTGGTCGGTGTCGCCGCGGTGTACGCCGTGGTTATCTGCGAGAACTTGACCTTCGAGATCTCCTGGAGAACCGTGCCGTCCTCGTTCTGATATGTGACGGCGTAGCTTCTCTCGTGAGCGTCATACTGGGCGATGATCGCCATGCGCTTGGTGACGCAGTTGATCTCGTCAGCGGAGAAGTTCCACTCGCGGAAGGTGTAGGTGTAGCCTGTGTCGGCGACTCTTGTCGGCGTGAAGTCGGGCGTTCTTGCCGCTGTGCCGTACGCGTAGTATGCGGGCGGAAGAAGTCTTGTTCCGTCGTGGTTATAGAATGTGACGAGGTAGAACTTTCCGTCGATTATCTCCTGATAATCTTTCTTGCCGCAGCGCAGACATTCGCGCTCCTGCATACCGTTGACGGGGTTGCCGTCTTCGTCGGTCGTCGGGTACTTGGTGATCTTCCAGTAGCCCCAGTTGTGGCCGAGAGCCGGAGATGTGGTTACTTTCTTCTCGAAGCCGCAGATCTCGCACTTGAAGAGATCGTAGCCCTCTTCTTCGCAGGTCGCCTTGACTGTCTCGAAGGGTTCTTCGCTGAAGACATGCTCGCCGATAGTTCCGAGATACTCATACTTGGTCGCGTCGCAGCCTTCGCGCTGACAGTGGTGAAGAACGACCGTCTGCTCGGCGCAGTTGCCCTTGTGGACTACCTCGCCTTCGTCGCTGAAGTCGTGACCGAGAGCGTCGGTGTAGGTGTCCTTGATATCCTCGCCGCAGGTCGCGCAGTGATGCGTGGTGTAGCCCTGTTCGGTACAGGTCGGAGCTGTGACGACTTCGCTGTCATATGTGTGACCGAGCTTATCGAGAAGCGCGTTGTAGGTATGGCTTTCGTCATTTTCGCAGACATATATGATATAGCCTGTCTCTGTGCAGGTCGGTTCGACTCTGCTCTTTTCGACGTACGAGTGACCGAGCTTCGGGATTTCAACTTCCGTGCTCGCGTCGCAGCGTGTACATTTAACGGTCTTTGAACCTGCCGTTGTGCAGGTTGCGGGAGTGTTAACGGTTTCTTCGCCGTTATAGTCGTGACCGAGGGCCGCTATGGTGACAGCCTCGCCGATCTGCTGCTTACAAACTGTGCAGTAGCTGTATGCCTTGCCCTCTGTTTCGCAGGTCGCGGGTGTGACTATTGTTTCGAGCGTGTGGGCGATCTTCTCCGTAGTAACTTCGATATAAACGCCGCAGTCATTATGCTTAGTACACCTGAACGTCTGCTTGCCTGTGGTTGTACAAGTAGCCTTGGTTTCGCTTGACGGGTTGGCTGTGTCGAACTCATGTCCGCCCTTGGGGATAGTGAGGCTTTCGACATGGCTCGGATCGTTTTCGCAGACTCTCTGCATCTCGCCGTCTTCGGTGTTGGTGGCTTTCTTGGTTGTTGTCCATTCGCCCCACTTGTGACCGATAGCGGGCTGAGTTGCGTCATAGTCGTTATATGCGGTGTGACAATATTCGCACTCATACTCTGTGTAAGCGGCACTTGTGCAAGTAGCGTCGTGGTGGTCTTTCTCGACGAACTTATGAGCGTTCAGGTTCTTTTCGAGAGTGATTTCTGTTGTTTCGTCGCAGTTGGCGCACTGAAGTTTAACATAACCGTTGGCTGCGCAGGTAGCCGCCTTTTCTTCTAACTTTGTTGTGAAGCTGTGACCCGTCGCAGGGATTTCACCTCTTGCGAGTTCAGTATGGCATTCGTCGCAAGTAGTAACAGCCACGCCTTTTTCCGTACAGGTCGGGTTGTTGACAGCCGTTGTGACAGCCTTATGAGCGTCGGGGTTGACGGGGAGTGTTAATGTATGGTTTTCGGTGCAGCCCTCTACGCCGCAGTTGAGTTTGATTGAACCCTCTTTGCTGCAAGTTGCGGGCGTGTAGTCGGCTATTGTGACATTTTCGAACTTGTGTGTGCTTTCGACTGTCTGTTCGAAGTTTGCGTTGCAGCCTTCGGTCTTGCACTTGCCGACGACGGTGATAACGCCGTGGCTCGGCTCGGAGTAGGTGATATCCCAATCGTGGTCGCCTGTCGCAGGTGCGTCATATGTGGTGTAGCCGGGAACGCCGCAGTTTCTTGAACATTCATATCTCGTGTAGCCTGCATTGCCGCAGGTAGCAGGGACGGTCTCGACAGCAACGAAGTTATGATCAAGAGCCGGAGAGATTTCTCTGGTCTTTTCATAGTCGCAGCGTGAGCACTTGTCAATTTCCTTTTCACTGACTAAGCAGGAAGCGTCGACGTGTGTTGTGGTTATGTCGTGACCGAGAGCCTTGATTTCCTCGGAGTCTTTTGTCTCGTTGCAGCGAGCGCAGTGCGTTGACTGTGATCCTGCCGTAGTACAGGTAGCAGGAACATCAACTGTCTTTTCTGCGTTCCAATCGTGGCCGAGAGCCGGAAGAACTTCGTTCTTCGTGTATCCGCAGCCGTCAACGGTACAATGAATAACCTTAACGCCGTTCTGTTCGCAGGTAGCCGGGATAAGCTCTTCGCCGTCGTCAAAGGTATGACCGTTAGCAGGGATTTCTTCTATTGAATCTTCATTGATAACGCCGCAGACCGAGCAATGAATTGACTTCTGTCCCTTTGTCGTACAAGTGGGTTCGATATCTATTGTGGATTCGTCTGCCCAATCGTGACCGACAGCAGGAATTATATCGTACTTCTTAAGTCCGCATTCGGAACAGTAAGAAACATCATATCCTACGCCTACGCATGACGGAGCGACGCATTCGTCGTCTTTCTTGACATAATTGTGATCAACGGGATCTGTGAATGAGCCGATAAGCATCTTTCCACAGTTCTCGCAAACCGAAGTTGTGTAACCCTTTGATGTGCAGGTGGGAGCGGTTACGGTGTCAACCATTTTGTGGTCGAGCTTCGGAATAGTTGTGTAGTCGTTGTATCCGCAGCGTGTACACTCTTTTATGCTTATGCCGTCGTTTTCGCAGGAGACGGGAACGACGATCTCTTCCTCAACGCCTGTGTAGTCGTGACCAAGAGCGTCGATAACGGTTTCGTCCTTCTTCGCTCCGCAAAGCGTACAGTGATGCGACTTTGAACCGGGCTGTGTGCAGGTGGGTTCTGTGTCAACAGTCCACTCGTCTGACCAGATGTGATCGCCGGTTGTTCCCGAATACTCGGTGTATGTATAGCCGCATGAGCAAGTATATTTTGTTCCGCCCTGCTTAACGCATGACGAGTCTATATGCTCCTCGGTAAATTCATGAGGGGCTCTGTCAAATCTTGCGATAATGGTTATATTTTTTTCAACCGTTGAAAGGTTTGCTTCGTTGGCTGTGCCGACCCACTCTTTGAATGTGTAGTGATAGTTCTTGTCGTAGTTTTCTGCCGGTGTTTCGGGATATACAATAGAATCGCCGAAAACGGTGGGATAGATGAACTTGATTATGGAGTTGTCTCTGCCGTCAACAAAGATAACAGAATACTTCTCGCCCTCAAGAGCGTCGATAGCATCTTTGATTGCCTTTGCGTAGCCGTCGACAACATCCTGCTGTGTGCGGCCTTTTCCTGTTATGACCGCATCAAGAGCCGCCTGGAGATTATTACGGCTTGACAAAGTGTAGATACGCTCGTAGTTCGGGTTGCTCTTAACTCTTGCCGCTTCAGCCTGCTGAGCGGTTACGCCAGAATAATCAGCCTCGACAAATGCCGAGTTATACTGCGCCCAATATGTTGCGCCTATCGGTGTCATAACCGGGAGATTATTATATTGGTATACAGTTCCGGCGCTGTTCTTCCATGTGTTATTGAATGTGTAGTGATAATCGCCGTCGTCATATTCCTCGGGGAACGGAGCGGTCGGCATTTTATCCATCTCCGTTGGAACTTCTGCTACTGTAAATTCATACGGAGCATTGGGATATGTTCCTCTGTAGCCCTTGAATACGGCGTTATACTTATTCGCTGTCCAATGTGCAAACCATGTTACCGTGCTTGCAATTGTGTCATTTGCGGTCTTCTGCGTTCCGCCTGTTGCGGCAGTATAAATACCTGCAAATGTATAGCCCTCTTTCAAACCGGCCGTCGGAAGCTTCTCAGCGGTAAGTCCTGCAACATTGTTGCTTGTTTCGGTCGAGGTTGCCGCACCGACTTTTTGATTTTTATATACCCAAGTATAGTTTGTTCCGAGGCTGCCGCCGTTTCCGTTATATGTAACCTTATATCTCGGATTATATACAGTAACATTAACAGTTGTGTTTGCGTGCTGTGATGCGTTTGAATTGTTGTTTTTCCAATTCATAGTGATCGTTGCCGTCTGGCTTGCTGCGGTCGTGCTTGCAGTAGTTGAATTTGAAGCGGTAACGGTGTAAGCTGAGCCGTTTGTTCCGCCGCTTGTTGACAGTCCGTTAACACCGCTTACAGAATATGAAGTCGGCTCATAGCGAACACCGTACTGGTCGGTTGAATAGTACTGAGCTGTTGTAGATGAAGTGCTTGTATCTCTCATATCGCCGAGCGGAGGAATACCTATGGCAGAGGGTGTTGTTGCTGCGCTCGGGGTCTTGCTCGTCGCAACATAAGGATAGTTTCCTGCCGAATCCCAGCTAAAATTGCCATCTACTTGACTATTTCCCCAGCCGCCGCTTTCAATGTTCTTATTCGGCGACAAAACCCATGTTCCGCCGTTCTGGCTTGATGATGCAACGTAGATATCGCATAATTTATAATGAACCTTATCATTCCATGTTGCGTCATGATAGTAATACATTTTAGTCGGGAAACCCGGAACCGATACATGGATATACTGATTGTTTGACTGATTGCTTAAAACGCCGTATGCACTTTCTCTTAAGTCATATTTCATTGTGGCTTCTCCGCCGCGGCCGTTATTGGTTCTGTATGTTATAGTCCAATAGCTGTCCTGAATGTTTTCCTTTTTATCGGCTTTGTTAGTAACATTAACTTTAACATTAAGCCAATAACTTCCGTTAGCCGCTTCCGCCTTAAGACTAATCGGCGTGAACACCCAACAGGACATGACCATAAGAGCCGCCAGGAAAACGGCCAAAGTCTTTTTTACTCCTTTATTCTTTGACATAGTTTATTAACCTCCTTAAAAGCATATGTCGCGTATCTATGTGATCGGATTTTTCCGTTGAAACAGATTCCGAAAGCGGTTTTCGCCTGTTTCAGAGCAAAAACTGCTATTATTACACATAATTATCATAACTCAAAACGGAAGTTTTTTCAACCTATTTACAATTTTTTAATAAATTAAATGTGTAAAAATTTTGCGCCTATATTTGTTGAAAATGTACAAAGAAGTATTCTTCTGACCTCGGGTCGGTTCTCGGCGCAGAGATTTCCTGCGGCGGGCTGTGACCTCTTCGCTGCAAAAACTCACTCGGCGTAAAATCTCCTCGGCGCAGAGATTTCCTGCGGCGGGCAGGGACTTCCTCATCTCGAAATGCTACCTCGGCGTAAAAGCTTTCCCTAACGCAGTGGTGCCTCCGCTTTTCAAGCGGAGGCACCGTACATTATATTATTATTCTTTTATTTAGCCGCTTCGGTCGACTTTCTTGCGTCGATCTCGGCAACCATTTCCTTCTGTCTCTTCTCTGTGATCGTGTAGAAGAACATCGGAACTGCGCAGGCGAACATACTGATAACGCCCGAAAGAATGAGCATATTCCAAAGGGTGTTTGCGCCGGCCTGTGAGATGAAGCCTGTCTCGGAGTTGATTCCTGCCGCCGAGAACGAGATAACGCCGATGAACGCGCCGACAGCCATGCCGATCTTGTTGATGAGCGTCTGCATAGCGAAGCAGATGCCCTCGCCTCTCTCGCCTGTCTTCCACTCGAGATAGTCAACAGTGTCGCCTATCATAGCGTAGGTGATGATGTTGTTGACGCCCTGCGGAATACCGAGAAGAACAAGTCCGATAGCGCAGACAACGAGCTTCCACGGTGCGTCGTAGCCGACGAAATACATGACAGCCATAACAAGTCCGCCGAACAGGTGAACGGCGATGTATGTCCACTTCTTAGTGAACTTCTTAGACATCCACGGAACGAGTATCGAAGCGACAAGTCCGCCCGGAACAACGAGCAGGGTTATAACGCTGTAGAAGCCCTCGTTCTGAAGAACGTACTTGGCGAAATAAAGTCCGCCCGTGTATGTATAAACCATTCTCGCGCCGCCGAGGATACCTGAGATAACGATGAGAAGAAGCTCCTTGTTCTTGAAGAGAAGCTTAAGGTTGTGGCCGAGTGAGGGCGGGTTGTCCGTCGCGGTGAAACGCTCCTTGGTGTTCTTGAAGCCGTAGAAGAACATCGGAATAGCCGCAAGAACGAGAACAGCCGCGCAGATGAAGTATACCCACTTGAGGAGATTCGCGTTCGCGAGCTCCTGACCGTTTCTGACCGTGCCGACGAAGTTCTGAGCCGCTTCTGTGAGAGTGATATTCTGGCTTGAAGCGATCTTGGCGACAGCTTCTGTCTTCTCGGAGAGAATAAGAGCGATGTCGTCGGCGGTATACTTGAACTTAGCCGTAGCCGCGTTCGTGATGATGGGAACGAAAACGGTAACGATACCTGCGCCGAGTGTGCAGACGAGACGGGCGACCGTGAGAATGTTTCCTCTGACGACCGTGTCGTTTGTCATACAGGTTGAAAGTCCCCAGTAGGGAACGTCCGCGACCGTGTAGACAACGCTCCAGATAACATAGACGACAGCGATAGCGATGAATGTCGATGTTGCCTTAGCCTGGAATACGGGCAGGAAGCAGATGATTGTGCAGACCGCTATCGGGATAGCCATCCACTTGAGATAGGGGCGGCATTTGCCCCACTTGGTTCTTGTTCTGTCAACGATACTGCCCATGATGGGGTCGTTGAGAGCGTCGAAAATTCTCGTGCCGAGCATAAGGTATGCGACAGCCATCGAGCCTGAAATAGCGCCGACCGTTACGCCGTCCGCGCCGAAGAGCAGAGCGTCGGTCATGAAGATCGTGAGATACGAACCGATGATCGTGCATATAAAGTTCTGACCGAAGCCCGCAACGCTGTAGGCTATGGCCTCTTTCGGCTGAACGCCCTTACCGGGGGTCGTGCCGAAAAGCTTGTGCAAAAATTTTTCCATTTAAGCGACCTCTTTCCAAAAAATATGCTTTTATTCTAACACAGTGACAATTAAAATGCAACAAATATTGAGCCCGAATCGTCTTAATTTTTGTTAAATTTCGATTATCGGAGCGCGTAACCGCCCAAAACGCTCCTCAAGCATTGATTTTTCCATACAATTTAATTATAATATAATGTACGCTCGAACGAGTGCTTCTCAAAGTCTGTACTCGGGCGGCGCGTACCGCAAAAAAGGAGAACAACTAATGAAAACCTATAAAATACATCTCATCAGACACGGTCTGACAAACGAAAATCTCGAGGGAAAATACATAGGCCATACCGATGTCCATTTAAGCGACATCGGCGCCGAACAGCTCGAACAGATGAAGCAGGAGTATATCTACCCCTACGCCGACGCGGTGTTTTCCTCTCCCCTTTCGCGATGCACCGAAACGGCGAGAATAATCTATCCCGACTCGGCGGTGGCGACGATAGACGGGCTGATAGAATATAACTTCGGCGAATTCGAAGGCAGAACAGCCGAGGAGCTTCACGAAAAAGAGGAGCTTTTCGACGACTGGCTCAGAGGAGACAAGGATATAGAACCGCCATTCGGCGAGAGCAATTCCGCTTTCGCCAAGAGAGTCTGCACGGCGTTCGCGGCGATAGTCGAGGGCGTTATGAAATCTCAGACCGAAAGCACGGCTATCATCACTCACGGCGGCGTTATCATGACGATAATGGCGGCGTTCGCCCTGCCCGAAGCGTCGATGCACGAATGGCTGACCCCTCACGGCTGCGGCTATACATTAAGGCTGACGCCTGCCCTCTGGATGGCGGGACAGAAACTCGAAGCGATAGACGAGATCCCCATGGCGCAGAGAGAAACAAACTACTACGACGGATGGGACTATTATCCCGAGGACGGCGGATATTTCGAGGAGGAAGAATGAAGATACTTGCCATAGGCGATGTCGTGGGCGAAAACGGCTGCCGTTTTCTGTCGAAGATATTGCCCGAACTCAAGCGTGAAAACAATATAGACCTATGCGTGGTCAACGGCGAAAACTCCGACAGGAGCAACGCCGTCACGCCGTCGAGCGCAGATTTTCTGTTCTCGGTCGGCGCCGATGTCGTCACCACGGGCAACCACGTCTACAGGCGCAAGGAGGTCTACGACTACCTTGACGAAAAATGCGACATAGTCCGCCCGGCGAACTTCACGCCCTGCCAATACGGAAGCGGCTACACGGTTCTCGATATGGGAAGATTTTCCGTGGCGGTGATAAATCTCATGGGCGCGGCATACACCGGCGACGTCGGCAATCCGTTCGTCTGCGCCGACGAGCTTCTTGAAAAAGACGAAATACGCTCGGCGAAGATAAAGCTTGTCGATTTCCACGCCGAAGCGACGGGCGAAAAACGAGCGCTCGCTTTCTATCTTGACGGAAGAGTCAGCGCGCTTTGGGGAACTCACACCCACGTTCAGACCTCGGACGAATGCATCCTCCCGAACGGAACGGGATATATAACCGACCTCGGAATGGTCGGGACGTTTCTCTCCTGTCTGGGCGTTGACCCGAGCTGCGTTATAGCGAGACTAAAGGACGGCGAACAGATAAAGTTCGCTCACATCGACGGAAAATGCGCCCTCGGCGGCTGCATATTCGATATAGACGACAAGGGGCTTACCCGAAAGATCGAAAGAATACTGATAAAAGAATAAGAAAAAAGAGGTAAGGAAAATGAAAAAACTGCTTTGCATATTGCTGTCGCTGATATTCGTGCTGTCCTTTGCCGCCTGCAAGGGAAGCGGCGGCGCCGACAAGACCCCGGAGCCGACCTCTCAGTCGGACGGCGAAACCGAACCCGGCGGTACAACAAATGAAACAACGCAAGGCACCGCGATAAAAAACACTGAACTCGTCCTGCCCTACAGCGCGGCGGACGGACTTGACCCGTATAAATGCGAAACGCAGATGAACCGCGACCTTTCGACGGTTCTTTACGATTCGCTCTATCGCCTTGACGAGAGCTTTTCACCAGTCGCGCTTCTGGCGAAGAGCGGTGAAATCGACGGAAAAACCGTCACGGTCACGGTCAAAAAGGGCGCGAAATTCTCCGACTCGTCATCTCTCGGCGCGAGCGACGTTGTCTATTCGTTCAACCTCGCCAAAGAGAGCAAGGGCTATTCCGAACAGCTGAAAAACATATCCTCGGCATACGCCGAAAGCTCGAGGACGGTCGTTTTCAAGCTCGATTCCGCCGACATCTACGCTCTCGGCTGTCTGACGTTCCCGATAGTCAAAAGCGGCTCCGACGGCAAAACGCCCATAGGCTCGGGCAGATATTATCTCTCTTCGGGCAAACTCAAGGCGAACAAGAACCATGTCAGCGGACAGAAAGCGAACATATCGAAAATCGCGCTCTGCGACATCAGAAACAGCGCCAACGAGTTCGGTTCGCTCCAGATAGGTGAGATAAACTTCGCCTACAGAGATCTCTCCGACTGCAAGATTGAGAGAATAGTCGCTTCGACGAAAGAAATTCCGCTGAACAATCTTATCTATATCGGAATGAAAACGACTAAGGGACTTCTCAAGGACGCGAAGCTTCGAAACATAATTTCCTGCGCCGTGAACAGGAGCGATATAGTTTCCTCCGCTTTTCAGGGGTACGCCACAGCTTGTTCTTCACCGTTCAATCCGCTTTGGAAGGAAGCCCCTGCTTCGAACGAAAAAATATATACCGCGCAGGAGATAGTCGCGCTTCTCGACAATAACGGCTACGCCTACAGAAACGACACGGACAAGCACAGAAAGAACAACGCCGGAAAGGTTCTCATTCTCACTCTCGCCGTCAACAAGGATAACGCTTTCAAGCTTCAGGCGGCGAAAATGATAAAATCCGATTTCAAGACCGTCGGTATAGATATAGAAATAGTCGAACTCAGCCGCAAGGATCTGAAGAAAGCGGCGAGAAAAGGCAAATATGATATGTATATAGGCGAAGTGAAGCTTTGCCCGAACATGAGTTTATCTCCGTTCTTCTCCGAGGACGGCGGAGCGTCATATTATATCGACAAAAGCCTGACCTGCGTTTCGGCGTATAATAAGCTGATTTCGGGAAAAATTAAGACAGACGAATTTTTCACTCAGTTCAAAGCGGACACGCCGTTCGTTCCTCTGTGTTTCAGAAAAGGCTTCGCGGCGGTGTCGAACAGCCTTGAAAATAACGTCAGGACATACGAGGGCGACCTCTTCGCCAATATAAGTGAGTGGAAGTTCAAATAATATATATCGGATATTTCGAGAGCCCTACATAAACCGAAATATATCTTTCGGTCAAACGGAGGCTTTGAATTTGAACGAAACCGAAACTGTTAAAAAGGCTCTTGAAAGCGCATACGCGAATCTCGAAAACAACCGACTTCTGATAAATTCGCTGAACGTCTTCCCCGTTCCCGACGGCGACACGGGCGACAATATGTGTATGACGTTCAAAAGCGGACTTGACAAGATAAAACAAAAGGAATATAAAAATCCCGGGGAAATGATCGCCGATTTCGCTCTCGCCTGTCTCATGGGCGCCAGAGGAAATTCGGGGGTTATTCTCTCTTTAGCGGCGAAAGGCTTTTCGGACGCGGCTCACGGCAAGCAGTCGGGCGGCGCGTACCTCAAAAACGGACTCAAAAACGCCGTTGAGCTGTGTTATAAGAGCGTATCCTCGCCCAAGGAGGGAACCGCGCTGACGGTGCTTCGGGCGTGTTCGGACAAGGCGGCGAAAGTCAGCGTGACGACGGGCGACTTCAAAAAAGTGTTCGCCGAGGTCTACGCCACGGCGGTCGCGACGCTGACGAAAACGAAGGAGCTTCTGCCCGAACTCAAGGAAGCGAACGTCGTCGACGCAGGCGCGAAAGGGCTTGTCTGCGTCATGGAGGGAATCAGGCTCGTCGCGGAAGAAAATAAGGCGTACGAGCGGGGCGAACAGCGAAAGGCAGGCAATGCGGCCGCAGGCACAAAAGTGCGGACGGACAAAATATACTGCTGCGAATTCATAATAAAGAGCGAAAAGGAGCTTCCGCCCTCCGAGCTTGAATTTCTCGGCGACAGCGCGATCTCCGTCGCCGCGGACGGCATTGTGAAGATCCATGTTCATTCTAATTTCCCCGACAGGGTTCTCTCATTTGCCCTCGAAAACGGCGAACTTGTCAACTTCAAGGCGGAGAATATGCGCCTTCAGCATAAGGCGGCAGGCAGCGGCAAACCGAAGAAATACGCCGTTATCGCCGTCAGTCCCGGAGGCGGTATAACCGAATGCTTCAGGCAGCTCGGATGCGATAAGATAATCGAATCTTCGATAAAGGTCTCCGCCGGTCAGGCGCTGTCGGCCGCGGCTTCGCTTCACGCAGGGACGGTCTTTCTCCTCCCGAACGACAAGAACAACTTCTTAGCTTTCAAGCAGGCGGTCAAGATGGCTGATAAGAACTGCATCATGATAGAAACCGAAGATTTCGCCGAGGGCATAAGCGCGATGACGGTCTTCGACGAATCGCTCGGCGAGGACGAAAACGCAAAGAATATGCTCGAAGCGGCGTCAGACATAAAGACGGGAAAAATCTGCATAGCGGACAAGACCGTCAAAAAGATCAAAAAGGGCGACAGCATAGGCATAATCGGCAACAAGATAGAGGTCAGAGCGGAAGATACTTTTTCCTGCATGGAAAAAGTGGTTGAAAAACTCTGCGACAGGGATTATAATGACATAAGCGTTTTCTGCGGAAGCTCCGTCGGCGAAACCGACTTCAAAAAAGTCGGAACGGCTCTCGGCGGAAAATACAGGGAAGCGCAGGTCAACGTCATTCAAGGCGACCAGAGCGTCTACGATTATGTGGTTATGATAAAATAAGTGAGGTGATAAAATGCTCGGTGCGGATACCGATATACAGTTCGTCAGAGGGGTCGGCGAAAGAAGGGCGGCTCTTTTCAATAAATTGGGCGTGCATACGGTCTCCGAACTTGTGCGTTTTTATCCGCGGAACTACCGCGATCTGACGAATCTCAAGAAGATACGCGAATGCGTTCCCGACGAGGTCTGTTCGATTGACGCCGTCATAGACTATACCCCCGTCGGCGTTCGCGTCAAAAACGGAAAAACGCTTTTCAGAACCGAAGCGACGGACGGCGAAAGCGTTCTTCATCTTGTCTTTTTCAATAACAGGTACATCCCCGCTCTGCTGCAAGGCGGCGGAGAATACATATTGACGGGAAAACTCATCTTAAACAACGGCAGATACGAGATGCATTCGCCGCTTATAGATCCGATACTGAACGCCGGGCGCATGATGCCGATATATCCGCTGACGGCGGGACTGACAAGCAGAACGGTGGAGACCGTCGTCGCCAACGCTCTCGCTTCATATTCGCCCGAATATGACGTTATCCCCGGGAATATCAGAGAGAGGTATAAGCTGTGCTCGCTGAGCTACGCGCTTCACAATATACATTTTCCCCAAAGCAAGACCGACCTTATTATCGCCAAGCGCAGGCTGATATTCGAGGAGCTTTTCGTTCTTCAGCTCGGCATGGCGAGGCTCAAAAAACGCGACAGAGGATACACCGACGCGGTTATCAAAAAAGACTACACCGAGGAGTTTCTGACGAAGCTCCCGTTCACGCCGACAACGGCTCAGAGCAACGCCATAAGCGACGGCATAAGGGACATGGGACTTCACGAGCCGATGAACCGCCTTTTGCAGGGCGATGTCGGTTCGGGCAAGACCTGCGTCGCGGCGGCTTTGGTCTATACGGCGGCGAAGAACGGCATCCAGTCGGCTCTCATGGCGCCGACGAGCATTCTCGCCACTCAGCATTACAATTCGTTCCGCTCGCTCTTTGAGGGCTCGGGAATTTCGGTCGCCCTGCTCTTAGGTTCGACCAATCCCAAGAAAAAGCGCGAAATAAAGAAAAAGATAGCGAACGGCGAGATCGACCTCGTTATCGGCACTCACGCCATCATCCAGAAAGACGTTTCGTTCAAAAAGCTCGGTCTTGTCATCACCGACGAACAGCACCGTTTCGGCGTTTCTCAGCGAATGAGGCTCGCCGCCAAGGGCAAAAATCCCCATACTCTCGTCATGTCGGCGACGCCCATCCCGAGAACGCTCGCTCTTATAATTTACGGCGATCTCGATCTCTCGATTCTCAATGAGCTTCCGCCGGGCAGGCAGAAGATAGCGACATATGTCGTCGATTCGAGCTATCATGAGCGTGTATACAACTTCATAAAGAAGCATCTCGACCGAGGGCTTCAGGCCTATATCGTCTGTCCGCTCGTCGAGGATAACGACGCCCTCGATCTGACGAGTGCCTCCGAATACGCCGAGAAGCTCAAGGCGACCGCTTTTAAGGGGTACACCGCGGAGCTTCTTCACGGAAAGATGAAACAAAAGGACAAAGACGCAGTGATGGCGGACTTTGTTTCGGGCAAGACTCAGCTTCTTATCGCCACAACGGTTATCGAGGTCGGCGTCGACGTCCCGAACGCCGTCGTCATGGTGATAGAGGACGCCGAGCGGTTCGGCCTTTCGCAGTTACACCAGCTTCGCGGGCGCGTAGGCCGGGGAAAGGAAAAATCCACCTGCGTACTTATATCGGACGCAAAAGGCGACGCCGCAAAAAAGCGGCTTGACATCATGAGAAAGTCGAACGACGGATTCCTCATAGCCGAGGAGGACCTCAGGCTCAGAGGACCCGGCGACTTCTTCGGAGAAAAACAGCACGGACTGCCGATGCTGCATATAGCGGATATGCTCGAGGACATGGTTATCTGCAACCAGGCGAGAGACGCCGCGCAGGAGATCATCGCGGACGACCCGACGCTCGAAAAAGAAGAAAATTTACCGCTGAACAAGGAAATCGAGACCCTGTTCAAGGATAAATATATCATGAACTGATGTTCGTGAAAGGTACGCCCGACCGGCTACATCGGGCAAATATCATAAGGAAAGGCTTTGGCAAAGAAAATGGAAAAAATAGCAAGCTTCAGAATCGACCACACGATACTGCCCAAGGGAATGTATATTTCGAGGGTTGACGGCGACATCGTTACATACGACATCCGAATGAGGCGTCCGAACAAGGAGCCCGTCATGGAGAACGCCGCCATGCACACTCTCGAACACCTTTTCGCGACATATGTCAGAAACACCAAGAACGCCGACGACGTCATATATTTCGGTCCCATGGGCTGCCGCACGGGCTTCTACTTCCTGCTTCGCAGCTCGACGAGCCACCGCGACGCCATAAAGCTCGCAGTCGAAGCTTTCAAGTTCATCAAGGACTATGAGGGCGAGATCCCGGGAGCGACCGAAAAGGAATGCGGAAACTACCGCGACCACGACCTTGAGGGCGCAAAGCATGAAGCCGAGATGATATACGAGGTCATCAAGGACTGGAAGTCGGCCGACCTCTATTATCCCGAATGATACGGTTCACAACTTCATAAAATCAAACGGACTGATAAGACAGCACCTTATCAGTCCGTTTTTATATTCAAATCTCTTCTTTATTTTATCCGACCCGGTTTTACGGTCAGGGTATATATTATAATTATTCTCTTCTTGCTTCTTTATCCGAGCTGACGATCGAATAATACGCGTTCGATGTCAGTCTGTAAACCGCCGTATAGAACAGAGCGAATACTGCGAAGCATATCGCCGTCGTTACAGCGAAAAGCGTAATGTTATTGATGTTGAACACCAGAAGTATTCTGTAAATTATCGGGAAGGCGAACGCCATGTGAAGTCCCGCGCCGAGAAGCGGCAGGAAGAATACCGTCAGAAGCTGTGAGTTGATACTCTTTCTGATCTCCCTCTTGGTCATGCCGACCTGCTGCATGATATCGAAACGAGCCTGATCCTCATAGCCCTCGGATATCTGCTTATAGTATATGATAAGCACTGCGGCGAAGAGGAAAACTATACTGAGGATTATTCCGAGGAAGAACAGTCCGCCGTAAAGTCCGTAGAAGTCGTCGCGGTTTATCTGTCGGCTTTCGACGGAATAAGCGTGACCGTGCATATCATCGGGCAGCTTTTCGTTCATCTTCTTCTGAACGTTGCTGACAGACTGTCTGATAGGCTCGAAAACTTCGACCTGTCCGTTTTCGTCAAGTCCCGTATCAAAGTCGCAGTTCCATGCGTAATTCATTGATATCGCCGAATCATCGGATGGCTTCACGCTTTCGAACGTTTTATCGAGGTCGTTTACTATAATATATATCGACGGAACTATATTCATCGCCGCGTCGCCGGTCGAAACGAACGAGTCGAGTCTCTTCGTGACTTTCATTTCTCTTGAGCCTATCGTTAGCGATTCGCAGTTAAGCTTTTTCTTCGGCGAGTATATCATTATCTCGTCCTTGGAGAGAGTTTCGTTCTTGTTCATCAGGCGGTTATAATCGTCAATTCCGACGAAGAGCACCTGAAACGCGTTATCGGTCGATACTATGCCTGCGCTTGTGGCAGGATTAACGATGTTGAAGTTCACCTTGTTTTCCGAAAGATCGGCGTAGGCGATGACATATTCGTATTCGTTGGCGTTTTTGACTTCGCCGCCCTTCGCCTTGCATTTGCTTTCGATCTCTTTCATAAGAGCGTCGGGGTCGAAGATCTCGTCGAGCTTCGCGTGGTCTCTCATGATCTGAATGTTCATCTCTCGGGGATATCTCTCATAAAGAGAGTTTTCGGCTCCGAAATAGAGACTCGCTGTCGAAGAAATCATGACGAGTACCATTGTAGCGAGTATACATATTGAAGCTAAGCCTGCGCCGTTTCTCTTCATTCTGAAGGTCATGGACGAAACGGAAACGAAGTGGTTGGGTTTATAGTAGTAGTTCTTTTTCTTCTGCAAGATCTTGCAAAGGAGAACGGAACCCGAGATGAGAAGAAGATATGTCGCTATTATAACGAGTATGACCGCCGCGAAAAAGATGTTCATGGCCTTGAGCGGATTCTTGACCGTCACGGCTATAGCGTAAGCGGCGGCGAGGAGTATCACGCCTATGACGCCTGCCGCCCAGTTGGCTTTCGGCGCTTTTTCGCCTGCGTTCTCGCTGTGGAGAAGGCTGATCGCGCTGGCGGAGCCTATCTGTCTTAACGTGTTGACAAACAGCAGAATGAAGATCACGCAGAAAACGCCCAGAGTGAGTATAACTCCCGGAAGCGAAACACTCAGATCGTACGTCACAGCGCCTTTTATCATGTTCACAAGTCCGAGCTCGGCGAGCTTTGAGACCGCGATTCCGACGGCGAGACCGCCGACGAGCGATATCAGGGCGATAATAAGCGACTCCCATGCGAGAACCTTGGCGATGTTCTTTCGGTTCATTCCGAGGATGTTATAAAGTCCGAATTCCTTCTTTCTCTTTCTGACCAGAAATGAGTTCGTGTAGAACAGGAAAATCGCCGCGAAGATTGCTATGACCCATGTTCCGAAGTACAAGGTAGTTGTTATCATGTTCGCGCCCTTGAGCTTGGAAACAGCCTCGCAGGTCTGGAGAAACAGGATTATATAATACATAGCCACCATGCCGACGCAGGTGAGAATGTATGGAAAATAGAGCTTCGAATTCTTCTTTATACCGTTGACGGCGAGATTTCTGTAGAGCTTCATTGTCTGTCACCGCCCGTCGCAAGCAAGGTCAGCGTGTCGGATATCATCTGATAAAGCTGTTCGTTCGTGCTCTCGCCTCTGTATATCTGGTGGAACACTTCGCCGTCCTTGATGAACATGATTCGGTCGGCGTGGCTCGCCGCCTTGACCGAGTGAGTGACCATGAGAATGGTCTGACCGCTCTTGTTGATAGTCGAGAACATTTCGAGAAGCTCATCCGTTGCCTTTGAGTCGAGCGCGCCCGTCGGTTCGTCCGCCAAAACGAGCTTGGGCGAGGTTATAAGCGCTCTTGCGACAGCGGCTCTCTGTTTCTGACCGCCCGAGAGCTTATGCGGCTC
>USMJ01000003.1 GCA_900555805.1 uncultured Oscillospiraceae bacterium
GAACGGATACCGCCATGCCCTCGGGGATGTTGTGAAGCCCAATGACGAGAGCCATGATGAAGCCGCTGCCCGAGAGAATCTCGGTGCTGTCTTTGGCGTATGACGCTCCGATAACAATGCCCTCTGGGAGATTATGCAGGGCGATAGCGAACGCCATGACGACGCCGGCTATGAACAGACCCGACTTTTTCTCCCTGTGGGTGTTGAGGTGGTCGCTGTGAATAAGCTCCTCAAGATCGTCCGCGGTCTTCGGATGCGACTTGTCGCCGACATGCGGAACTTCCTTTTGAGTGTGTCGGTCGATAACATAGTTGAGAAGATAAACGACGCCGTAGCCGACACAAACGGCTAAAATAATTTTAAGTACGCTCGACTTTCCGTGCTTAAGCCCGAGTTCAAGCGCCTCTTGAAGCAGGTCGAGACAAACGACGCTGAGCATTACGCCTGCGGCAAAGCTCAGAAGAAGACTGACAATTTTTTGGGAGTCTTTTTTAAACAAGGCGCCTATCAGACCGCCGAGACCTGTTCCGCCGATACCGGAAACAGCCGTAACAAGCGCGATTTTCAGTAGAATATTCATCGAAAGCTTATACCTCTATCGCGATAACGTCTTCGTCCTCTTCGAGAAGATAGCTGAGATTTTCGACTCGTTCTTCTCTCGGAACCTTGATGGCGAGATTGACGGTATAGGTTTCATCTTTGTTCCGCTTGACCCGTTGGTTCACCACTTCTATTTGGTGATCGTCCAGACATTGTATCAATCGGTTCATAACATTGGTTTGATTAGATTTAAGCGTTACTTTTATGTAGGTATTAAGTGCGCCCTCAATATTTCCTGCGTACTTATGAAGATAAATCTGAAGAACGATTATAAGTATTGTAGAAAATACGCCGACTATGATCATTCCGCCGCCTATCGCAAGTCCGATACCCGAAGTAGCCCAAATGCCTGCCGCCGTGGTCAGACCCTTGATGGAGCTGTCCTTGACGAAGATAACGCCTGCGCCGAGAAAGCTGACGCCCGTGATAACGTTGGCCGCGATTCGGGAAGCGTCCGCTTTAGGCACATCCCCAAACGCGTACTTGGAAACGATCATCATAAGAGCCGAACCTATCGCGACAATAAGATGAGTTCTGATTCCGGCCTCCTTCTGACGTTTGCTTCGCTCAATACCGATAGCCGCGCCGCAAGCCGCGGAGATGACGATCCTGACAAGATATATTAGATCATCGGGCAGCGCGGTGTAGAAATTATCATATGCACTGAAAAAACCGCCGAGAGCAAGTTCCATAATTGTTCCTCCTGATAAATTTGATAAAAGAAAAGTAATCACAGCCGAAGCTGTGACCCATTAAACAACTATTGCCCTACTATGTTAGCACAGATATCAGTAATTGTCAATAAAATCAGCCAAAAATTCCCGACAAAAATGAAAAATTATATAGAAACAGTAGAAAATAACAGAAATTTTTTAAAATAGGTCTTTCATATTCGGACGACTTATAGTATAATAAACAATGGTATTTTGTTTCAGCGTTTTATTATCCAAGGAAAGGACGAATAATCATGATTAAAAACAGAGTTAAACTCACAATAGGCGGAGCCGAATATGCAATAATAACCGAGGACGATGTCAACTATGTGACCGAGCTCGGCGCGGAGCTTAACGAGGCTCTTTCTAATATAATGAAAGAAAATCCGCATATTTCGACCACTCAGGCGGCTGTTCTTCTCGCTCTTGACTATGCGGACGAGTTCAAGAAGGCCAACATAACAGCCGACAATCTCCGTTCTCAGATAAAGGATTATCTTGACGACGCGGCGAACGCAAAGAGCAAGGCGGACTGGGCAAGACACGAAGCCGAGAACGCCAAGAGAGAGCTTGAAGCTTCGAAGCTCGAGATAGACAGACTGAACATTCAGATCAGATCTCTTCTCGAACAGATGAACTTCGGCGCAGGCAGTGCCGCAGGCGGAAAGAGCGGAAAATAAAATATGGCGATTGAGATCTTATCGCCTGCCGGTAGCTTTGAGTCGCTCGTTGCCGCCATACGCTGCGGAGCTAACGCAGTATATCTCGGCACGAAAGCGTTTAACGCAAGGCGGAACGCAGGCAACTTTGACTACGGGGAGCTGAATGAAGCTGTCGAATACGCCCACGGGCGGCAGGCAGATATTCATGTCACGCTGAACACACTCGTTTCAGACGACGAGATCGCCGACGCTGTTGATACGATTAAGCACATTTGCGATTCCAAGGCAGATGTGCTTATTTTGCAGGATCTCGGTGCGGCTTATCTCGCGAGGGAGTGCGCTCCCGACATAAAGCGCCACGCTTCGACCCAGACTTCGGTTCAGACGGCTTACGGCGCAAATATGATGAGCGAGCTTGGCTTTTCGCGCGTGGTTTTGCCGCGCGAGACAAGCCTTGCGGAACTTGAAAATATAAGAAAAAGCACATCCGCCGAGCTTGAATGTTTTGTCCACGGCGCGCTTTGTATGTGCGTCTCGGGACAGTGCTATCTCAGCGCGATGCTCGGCTCGCGAAGCGGAAACAGGGGGCTTTGCGCCCAGCCCTGCCGCCTGCCGTTCGCCGTCGAAAACGGCACGGGTCACGACCTTTCGCTCAAAGACACCTCGCTCATCGGCGAGATATCCGACCTCGAAAAAGCCGGAGCCTGTTCTGTCAAAATCGAGGGAAGAATGAAGCGCCCCGAATATGTTGCGGCGGCGACAAAGGCTTGCCGTGATTCGGTACGCGGGGAACTTGATTCCGAACTTGAAACGGCACTGCGCGCGGTCTTCTCCCGTTCGGGATTCACAAAAGGCTATCTTGAGGGGAAGCTCTCAAGAGATATGTTCGGAACGAGGATGAAAGAGGATGTCACGGCGGCGAAGAAAGTCCTGCCGTCGCTTGAAAGGCTCTATGACAAGGAACAGCCGCTCATACCCGTTGATTTTTACCTGAGCGTGATAGAAAACGAGACGGTCACGCTTTCGGGTTCATCCATGGGCAAGAGCTATTTCGCCGACAGCGGAGTTTTACCCGAAAAAGCTATAAGCAAGCCCATGACATCGGATGTCCTGAAACAGAGAATATCGAAATGCGGCGGCACTCCGTTTTTCGCAAACGATATAGAGGTCGACCTCGACGACGGACTTATCGTACCGTCAAGCGTGATAAACGCTTTAAGGCGGGAGGTTCTTGACAATCTTCTTATGAAGCTCAGCGAACGGAAGCCGAAGCGATTCGTCCCCATAAATCTGTCCCGAACGGAACACAAATCCGATGAAACCAAGCTTTATATAAGACTCAGAGATATATCCCAACTGCCCGACGATCTGACCGGGATAGACACGGTATACCTCCCGATGAACACCGATATCGACAAGCTCAAGCCGCTCAGCGAAAAGGTCAGGGTCGGAGTTGAGATCCCGAGAGGAATATTCGGAACGGCGGATAAGATATACTCAAAGCTTAAAATTCTCAAGGAGAACGGGATCACGCTTGCCTACGCGACAAACCTTGACGGCGTCGCCATGGCGAGGGAACTTTCAATGGATATCCATACAGGCTTTACGCTCAATATATTTAACACGCTTTCTTTAAACGAGCTTGAAAAATTGGGCGTCAGCGAAGCGACCGTTTCGGCTGAACTTACGCTCGGTCAGATAAAGAAGCTCGGCGGAAACATAAAAAGAGGAATCATAGCCTACGGCAACATTCCGCTTATGCTGACGAGAAACTGTCCCATACGGAACGGAAAAACCTGCGATAAATGCAAGAGTAACTCATATCTCACTGACAGAATGGGCGTAAAATTCCCTGTCGTCTGTTCAAACGGATGCAGCGAGTTTCTAAATTCGAGACCCATCTATCTCGCCGACAGATTAAGAGAAGTCGAAAACGTCGACTTCATAACGCTCTATTTCACCAAAGAGGATAAAGCCGAAGTCAAGAACACGGTCGGCGCGTACCTCAAAGAAGAAAAACCGAGCGGAGAATTCACAAGAGGGCTTTATTACAGAGGTGTGGAATAAATTTGTCCTGCGGTGAGAAATATGCCGAAATATAGACATTTTTAATAAAATTTCATTAAAACCGTTTACATTTTTGTTTAATTGTGCTATCATAACAGTACAAGAAGGAGGTAACGATCCCGAGACAAAAATTCGGGGTTTAATATATACAAAGGAGATGTCGTTATGAAAGTAACAGTTATCGGCAAAAAATGTACACCCAGGGATTCTTTCGTCGAAAGAGCGGAGAAAAAGCTCTCGAAAATTGATAAATTTTTCGGCAACGACGCAATAGCCAAGGTGACGGCAAAGGTTGAAAGAAACGCCAAGGTTGTCGAAGTTACGATCAATCATAACGGAGTTATTTTCAGAGCTCAGGAAAGATCCGACGATATGATTGACGCTCTCGACGGCTGCGTCGACATTCTTATCAGACAGATAAGAAAAAACAAGACCAAGCTTGAAAGAAAATTCAAGAGTGCCGCACCCATCGACTTTTCCGAATTCACCGAACCCGTCGCAGAAGAAGAGGAATTTGAACTTGTCAGAACGAAGGAGGTCCCCCTCAAGCCGCAAAGCGTTGACGAAGCCATACTTCAGATGAATATGCTCGGCCATATGTTCTATATGTTCATCAACGCCGAGACGAACGAGATCTGCGTCGTCTATGCCAGAAAAGACGGAGGCTACGGACTGCTTATTCCCGAAAAAAGCTGATTGAAAAATCCGATATAATGTGATATAATACAGTGGCGCATTTGCGCCGCTGTATTTCTGATTTTATCCCGATTTAAAAAGCCGTAAATTTAAACGAAAACCGGCTTTTTAAGTCGGTTACATAACTAAAAGGACAGGTATAATTTATGCAGATCAATTTCGTCATTCCCTGCTTGCTGGGTCTTGAGTCAATAATCGCTAACGAGATGAAAGACCTTGGAGCGGATAACGTCGTCTGCGAAAACGGCAGGGTTCTGTTTTCGGGCGACGAGCATATTCTCGCCAGAGCCAACATCTGCTCGCGCTACGCCGAGAGAATACAGATCCTTGTCGGCTCGTTCGAGGCGCATAGCTTCGAAGACCTCTTTCAGGGAACAAAGGCTCTGCCGTGGGAAAACTGGATAGGCAGCCGCGACGCTTTCCCCGTCAAAGGATATTCGATAAATTCCGATCTTTTCAGCGTCAGCGACTGTCAGGCGATAATCAAGAAAGCCATCGTCGAGCGTATGAAAACGAAGTATAACATTTCGTGGTTTGAGGAGACGGGTCCCGTTTATCAGGTTCAGTTCTCCATAATGAAGAATCAAGTCAGCCTTCTGCTCGACACTTCGGGCGCTGGTCTTCACAAGAGGGGCTACCGACTCGAAGCGAACCTTGCGCCGATAAAGGAGACGATCGCCGCTTCGCTTGTCAACATCGCGAGGGTCAGACCTTATCATACGCTGTACGACCCGATGTGCGGTTCGGGAACTATCCTGATCGAAGGCGCAATGTATGCGAACAATATAGCGCCCGGCGTGAACAGACACTTCTCAGCCGAAAGATGGCTGAACATTCCGCAGTCTGTCTGGAGCGAGGAGCGAGACAGAGCGAGGGCTCTCGCCCTGACCGACAGCCAATTTGTCGCTTACGGCTCGGACATTGACTCGGCGGCTCTCGAAATAGCCCAAGTGAACGCCAAGAGAGCAGGCGTAGAAAAATATATTCATTTTGAAAAAGCCGATATTAAGGACTTCAAGAAGAAAAGCGAAAAAGGTACGGTCATATGCAATCCGCCGTACGGCGAGAGACTTCTCGACATAGAGCAGGCGAACGCGCTATACCGCCTCATGGGCAGAAAGTTCAAGCCCGAACGCGGCTGGGCGTACTATATAATAGCGCCGAACGACGAATTTGAAAAGCAGTTCGGAAGACGCGCGGACAAACGAAGAAAAATATACAACGGCATGATCAAATGCCAATACTATATGTATTTCAAATAAGGAGGAGCTTATGGATATAAAGGAAATTTGTCTGAAGCTTGCCGACGCGGCAGGCGCTTCG
This sequence comes from uncultured Oscillospiraceae bacterium, assembly GCA_900555805.1. Classification (GTDB taxonomy): domain Bacteria; phylum Bacillota; class Clostridia; order Oscillospirales; family Acutalibacteraceae; genus UBA6857. The sequence goes on from USMJ01000003.1 coordinate 6,062, forward strand.
GGCGATGAAAGAGCCGTCGGTGAAACCGCCAAAGAACTTTTGTCGCGGTACGCCGAGTCTCATATCGACCGAATGAACAACGTCATAGGCAGGATCGAGGGAGAGGGAAAACGCTTTTTGCTCGACGCTCATATAGATCAGATCGGTCTTATCGTCAGGGGAGTGAACGAGAAAGGCTTCGTGCTTTTCGATAAGTGCGGCGGCGTTGACCCGAGAACTCTTATCGGCAGCGAAGTCACCGTGTACGGCAAAGAAAAGCTGTTCGGCGTAGTCTGCTCCGTTCCGCCTCACCTCGCGGGGGATGACGACAAGCTCCCCGAGATAAAGAAAATGGCGATAGACATAGGATATAACAAAGAAAAAGCCGAAGAACTTGTGTTCCCCGGCGACAGAATAATTGTCAGAAACAAGCAGAATAAGCTTCTGAACGGAAGGCTTTCAAGCGCCGCTTTTGACGACAGAGCAGGCATAGCGACCTTGATAAGAGCCGTAGAAATTCTCAAAGACGAGGGTTTCAGCGCCGACCTTACCGTCATGTTCTCTTCGCAGGAAGAGATAGGCGGCAGGGGAGCCATGACGGGCTCTTTCTCAAACCAGGCGGACGAAGCGATAGTTGTCGATGTGACCTTCGCCGATCAGCCGGGCGTCGATAAAGAAGAATGCGGAAAGCTCGGAGCAGGTCCGCTTATCGGATTTTCGCCCGTTCTCGACAGACAGATGTCGCTGAACCTTGTCGACACTGCGAAAGAGCATAACATACCCTACGCCTGCGAGGTTATGGGAAGATCGACGGGAACGAACGCCGACGAGATATCCGTCAGCGGAAAGGGCATAAAGACGGCGAATGTTTCCGTTCCGCTTCGCAATATGCATACGGCGGTCGAAGTCATTGATCCCGAGGATATCGAAAACTCGGCGAAACTGATAGCTTATTACATTCTTGAGAACGGAGGCAAAGAAAATGTATAATTATCTCAAAGAGCTTTGCCTTATAAACGGAACTTCGGGCAGAGAGGAAAGCGTCAGAGAATATATCATCTCTAAGCTTATCGACAGAGCCGATGTCACGGTCGATCCCCTCGGCAATGTCATAGCCTTCGTCAAGGGCGAAAAGAGAGCGAAAAACAAGGTCATGATCTCGGCTCATATGGACGAGGTCGGCTTTATAGTCAGATATATCACGGACGACGGCTTTCTGAAGTTCACACCCGTCGGCGGCGTTGACGAAAAGGTAATATTCGGCAGAAATGTCACGGTCGGCGACGACAATATACCGGGCGTTGTCTGCGTTAAACCGATACACCTTTGCGAAAAGGACGACCTGAAGAAGTGTCCCAAGATAAAGGATATGTGTATAGATATCGGAGCTTCCTCGAAGGAGGAAGCGGAAAAGTCCGTCTCGGTCGGCGACAGCGTATATTTTGTTTCCGATTTCACCGAGTTCGGCGACGGACTTGTGAAAGCCAAAGCGATAGACGACCGTTTCGGCTGTGCCGCCATGCTTAAAATGATAGACGAAGGTGTCTTATATGACACATATTTTGCGTTCCTCGTTCAGGAGGAGGTCGGACTTCGCGGCTCAAAGGCTGCGGCTTTCACGGTCGCTCCCGACTACGCTATAGTTCTCGAAGCGACAACAGCCTCCGACGTCGCGGACACTCCCGAGTCGGAAAGCGTCTGCTTCTTGGGCAAGGGCGCGGCGGTTTCGTTCATGGACAGAGCCACTGTCTACAACAGAGAGCTGTTCAAAATGTCAAAAGAGACAGCCGAGAAAAACGGCATAGCGTGGCAGACAAAGACCACCGTCGCAGGCGGAAACGACGCAGGCTCCATACACACAAGCAGGGGCGGCGTTTATACGCTCGCGATATCCGTTCCCTGCCGCTATATTCACTCCGCGACCTGTGTTGCGAACAAAGAGGATATGCAAAGCGTATACAAACTCGCAAAGCTCATGAACGAGGAATTCGCGAATGCTTCGCTTGACGGCTGACAGTAGGATAGACGCCGTTCTGAGCTTTTGCTCGGGCGATCCGGTCGGCGCGAGGGTCGGCGCATATCTCGGTGCATACCGAAACGATATGCCGTTCGCCGTGTTCTGGGAACAGATAATTGACGGCGGGATAACAGCCGCCGTCGGGAAAATCGACGGCAATATGACGGTCTGCTCCGCCGAAAACGCCGACTTTTCGGAGCTTTCCGACTTCGTCCGCGTTATCGGTTTCGACACACTTTTTTCGCGGGCCGAAACTCTCCGAAAGCTCGGTCTTGACCGCGTACAAGGCGATATTATGAAATTTTCGGGCGAGAGCAGCCGCGATGAAACGGTGAAATTCAATATTGAGCCTGCGGCGCTGTACGCTCTGCTTTGCAGCGTGAACCGAGCCGAGGCGGTCGGAGACTACCTCCCATGGCTATCGGACTTCACGTTCCGAGAGCGCAGAAATATGCTAAGAGCGGTCGGAATTTATGAAAATAACAGGCTTGTTTCCTGCGCGCTGACGAGCGCCGAGACCGAGACTGACGCCGTGATAAGCGGTGTCGCGACCGACAGCGAAAGCAGGGGAAAGGGCTATGCGAAAAAATGCGTTATAACGCTCATCGACGAGCTGAAAAGGCTCGGAAAAGAAAATATCTTCGTCATGACGGAGGACCCGAAGCTCAGCGGATATTATGAAAAACTCGGCTTCAAAAAGTCGGGCGAATGGGGAAAATGCGTCAACGGTTAGAAAGGAAATCTATGTTTAACATATGCGATAAAATCAGCGAAATATCAAAGGCGGCTCTCGAAAATGTCAGACCTTATTTTGACAGAATCGAAGATGTCACGGAATATAATCAGCAGAAAATGCTCAAGGCGTTTATAGATAACTGCGTCAGCGAATCCATGTTCGCCGAATCGACGGGCTACGGATATGACGACAGAGGCAGGGAGACGATCGACAAAGTCTTCGCTCAGGCTGTCGGCGCCGAGGACGCCATGGTCAGACATAATTTCACCTGCGGAACGCATACCCTTGCCGTTGCGCTTTTCGGTGTGCTTAGAACAGGCGACACCATGCTCTGCGTGACGGGAACGCCCTATGACACCATTCAGCCCGTTATCGGAATTTCGGGCGGCGGAGACATGGGCTCGCTCAAGGACTACGGCATAAACTATAAGCAGGTCGAGCTTGACAAAAACGGAAGAATAGATCTCAAAGCTATAGAAAATGCGGTTAACGGCAGCATTAAAATGGTATATATCCAGCGCTCAAGGGGATATAATCTCAGAGCGTCGCTTTCCGTCGCTGAGATAGGTGAGATAGTGAAAGTCTCAAAGAAGAAAAATCCCAATGTTATAGTAATGGTGGATAACTGCTACGGCGAGTTCGTTGAAAAGACGGAACCCGTCTCGGTCGGGGCAGATTTGATAGCGGGATCGCTCATCAAGAACCCCGGCGGCGCAATAGCCAAAACAGGCGGCTATATAGCCGGAAGACACGATCTTGTCGAAAAATGCGCCTACCGTCTGACGACCCCGGGTCTCGGAAGAGAGGTCGGAGCCACTCTCGGTCAGTCGAGAGAACTTTTCATGGGCATATATAACGCTCCCCATGTTGTCGGCGAAGCGGTCAAGACAGCCGTTTTCGCTTCGGAGGTCATGAAACTTATGGGCTTCGGTGTCACGCCCGAGCCCGATGAAATAAGACACGATATAATTCAGGCGATCATGCTCGAAAATCCCGATAATCTGATAGCTTTTTGCCGAGGGCTTCAGAAAGGCTCGCCGATAGATTCATTTGTTACGCCCGAGCCGTGGGATATGCCCGGTTATGACAGCAAGGTCATCATGTCCGCAGGAGCTTTCACCTTAGGCTCTTCGATAGAGCTTTCGGGCGACGCGCCGCTTCGTGAGCCGTTCGCCGTCTGGATGCAGGGCGGAACGGACTTCCATGCGTCGAAAATAGGCGTTCTTTTAGCCGCTCAGGAGGTGCTGAAAGCCAATGAGTGAGTTCAAGGGCATAGCGCCCGAGATGATAATGCTTCTCGCTGAGAACAGGTTTAATAACAGCAAGATATTTTATGATGAACATAAGGAAGAGATAAAGTCGGGTGTGACGAAACCGCTTTATGCGCTGATATCCGATCTTGAACCGACTCTTAAGAAGATCGATCCCGAAATGTGTCTCATACCGAGCAAAATGATATCGAGAATCCGCCGCGATACGAGATATACGAGAGACAAATCTCTCTACCGTGAGAATGTGTGGATAATGTTCATGCGCCACAAAAAGCTGTGGTCTCATCAGCCGTGCATGTGGTTCGAGATGTCGCCGAACGGAATGAACTGGGGCGTCGGAATATACGACTGCCGACCGGCTGTCATGGAGAGATTTCGCAAGAAGCTCGACGAAAAAGGCGAGAAATTTCTCAAAGCCGCCGACAGCGCGATGAAAGTCGGGGCAAGACCGAGCTTTACCCTATATAAAAAAGACAAAAGCGAGGGCAAGGATCAAAGGCTCAAGCTCTACTACAACGCTAAGGAGCTTTATTTTATCAGCCCGTTATACTCGCTTGAAACGCTGTTTGACGGGAACGCCGAACAACAGCTTGAGAAGGCAATAAAGGCGTATGCGCCTATGTATAAATTTCTAATGGAGATAACTGAAGAAATGCTTGAAGAAGAAGGAGGAATAACCAATGCTTGATAAATATTGGAAGCATTTTAAAAGCGGAACGGACATCAGAGGCGTCGCCGTCGACGCGGTAAAGGACGAGCCGCTCGACCTGACGGACGAAAACATTTTCAGAATGACGGCCGGCTTCGCCAAGTGGCTGACGGAAAATGTGAAGAAAGAAAACTACAAGGTCTCGGTCGGTCACGACTCGAGGATTTCGGCTGAAAGAATAAAGAAACAGGTCGTCGCCGCGCTGACCGAAAGCGGATTCGAGGTCGTTGACTGCTCGCTTGCCTCGACGCCGGCGATGTTCATGACCACGGTCGACCTCGGCTGCGACGCGGCGGTTCAGATAACCGCAAGCCACCACCCGTACCACAGAAACGGACTGAAATTTTTCACAAGACAGGGCGGACTTGAGGGCAGCGACATCGAAAAGATACTCGAATACGCCCAGAACGAAGAAAATGTTCTGACGGATAAAAAAGGCGCTTTCATTTCGGTCGATTATATGACTAAGTACGCGGAGAACCTCCGCAATATGATTAAGAAACAGGTCGCGGCTGAAGATTTCGAGCATCCTTTGAAAGGCTATAAGATCGCGGTCGACGCAGGCAACGGCGTCGGCGGATTCTTCGCGAGAGACGTTCTCGCTCCGCTCGGAGCCGATGTTTCGGCGAGCCGCTATCTAGACCCCGACGGAATGTTCCCGAACCATATCCCAAACCCCGAAAACCCTACGGCTATGCAGGCCATATGCGACGCCACGCTTGAGGGCAAAGCCGACCTCGGAGTTATATTCGACACCGACGTTGACAGAGCCGGCTGCGTTGACGCGAACGGCAGAGAGATCAACAGAAACCGACTTGTCGCTCTCGCTTCCCTCATCGCTCTTGAGGGCAACGACGGCGGAACGGTCGTCACCGACAGCGTAACTTCAAGCGGGCTTAAAAAGTTCATCGAGCAGAAGCTCGGCGGCGTACATTATAGATATAAAAGAGGATATAAGAACGTTATCGACCGCCAGATCGAGCTGAATAAAAGCGGTGTGAACTGTCCGCTCGCGATGGAAACATCGGGCCACGCGGCGTTCAGGGAGAACTATTATCTCGACGACGGCGCATACCTTATGACGAAAATTATCATCAAGGCGGCTCAGCTCGGAAAACAGGGCAAGACCCTCGATTCGCTCATCGCCGACCTCGAAGACCCTGCCGAAGCGAAAGAATTCAGGTTCAGGATAATCCCCGAGGACTTTAAGGCTTACGGCGAAAAGGTCATCGCGGATCTTGAAAGGTACGCGGAAAATGCCTGCGGATGGCAGGTCGCCGACGACAACCGTGAGGGTATCCGCGTCAATTTCGCCAAGGACGACGGCGACGGATGGTTCCTTCTGAGGCTCAGCGTCCACGACCCGATAATGCCGCTGAATATCGAAAGCGACAGCGTCGGCGGAGTGAAAAAGATAGCCAAAAAGCTTTTAGGCTTCTTAAGAGAATACGACGGCTTGGACATCGCCGTCATCGAAGATTTTGTTAAATGAAACAGGTGATATCGTGTTTGAAAACTTGAGAGCATACGCTCGGATAAATCTTGATAACATCAGGCATAACCTTGAAGCTGTCAAGAACAAAGTCGGCGAAAACACAAAAATACTCGCCGTCATAAAGGCGGACGGCTACGGCCACGGCTCTATCCCCATAGCGAGATATTTGAGCAAGGAAAAGCTCGTCTACGGCTTCGGAGTTTCGACATACCGCGAGGCTGTCGTCCTCAGAAAAGGCGGCATACATGAGCCTATACTCATTTTGGGCTATGTTTTTCCGGGAGACTTCGAGGGCGTTCTGAGATACGGCATAACAACGACCGTGTTTCAGTATGAGACGGCGAAGTTTCTTTCCGACGTCGCCGTCATGTGCGGCAAGACGGCGAACATCCATATCAAGATAGACACGGGTATGGGCAGAATAGGCTTTGACGCCGACGACGAAAGCATAGACGAAATAGAGAAGATATCGAAGCTTCCGAATATAAACATCGAGGGCATATTCTCTCATTTCGCCTGCGCCGACAGCGCCGACAAGACCTCGGCTAAAAATCAGGAAAGAAAGTTCTTCCATATCCTTTCCGAGCTTGAGGACAGAGGTATAAACATACCGATAAAGCATATCTGCAACAGCGCAGGTATAGTCGACATATCCGACGGATATCTCGACATGGTCAGAGCAGGCATAGTCATGTACGGCCTTTATCCCTCCGATCAGGTGGATAAAACCGCTATTGACTTAAAGCCGGCTATGGAAATCAAAAGCCGAGTAGTATATGTAAAAACCGTGAAACAGCCTACCCCGATAAGCTACGGTTCGACGTACACGGCAAAAGAGGGAACGAGGATAGCGACAGTCTCCTTGGGATATGCCGACGGCTATTACAGATCGCTTTCGTCGAAAGGCGAAGTCCTGATAAGAGGCAAGAGAGCGAAGATAGTCGGAAGAATATGCATGGATCAGATGATGGTCGACGTGACGGATATCCCCGATGTCTGTCAGGGCGATATTGTGACCGTTTTCGGCAAGGACGGTGACGACGAGATCACATTCGAAGAAATGAGCGCAAGAGCCGGAACATTCAACTATGAATTCATCTGCGGCTTCGCAAGGCGCGTACCGAGAATATATTTTGAACACGGGAGAATCATCCGCGTTCTCGATTATCTTGAAGAGACGATATAAGGAGACGCCATGTATAAGAAAAACTGTGAATTCTGTCTGAACTATGTTTTCGACGAGGAATACGGCGAAAACATATGCGACGTCGATATAGACATGGACGAAATGGAACACTTTCTTCACGGCTCATACAGGGAGTGTCCGTATTTCAGGATAGATAACGAATATAAAATAGTGGAGAAACAGAACTGAAAGGAGAAATATAAATGCCACAGGATTTTTTCAAGGAATATCTTTCGTTTGAAAGGAAGAGCGCGACCGATCCGAGTTGCGTTATAGTCAGAGGTAGGGTCAGATTCAGCGTGCTTTCCGACAGACTTCTCAGAGTTGAGGTCGATAAGAATTCAAAATTCACGGACGAACCGACCCAGTGCGTCTGGTACAGAGACTTCGACAGACCGGAGTTCAAAATCGTTCAGAATGATTATAATATCAAGATCATAACCCAAAAGACCGCCTTTGAATATGATATCAAAGCTCAGAAGATGATAAGCGTCACTCTTTCAAACGGAAAGACTGTCACAGATTATCACAAGGGCAACTTAAAGGGAACATACAGAACCCTCGACTTCACCTTCGGCGCGGTCAAGCTCGAAGACGGACTTATCTCGAGCGAGGGCGTGACCGTGTTCGACGATTCGCAGTCTCATATAATCGCCGAGGACTTCAGCATCGCCGAGAGAAAGCCGACTCAAAAGGACGAATACTACTTCGCCTACGGCCACGATTACAGAGGCTGTATAAACGCGCTCTATGCTCTTTGCGGCGAGGTTCCTCTCGTTCCGAGATACTGCCTCGGAAACTGGTGGTCGCGCTATAAGGCATACAGTCAGCAGGAATATACAGACCTCATGCAGAAATTCATCGACCTAAAAATTCCCATCACGGTCGCGACCGTCGATATGGACTGGCATTGGGTCGATCTCAAGCGCTTCGGCGAGGACGGCAAGTTCCAATTCAAAGAGTTTCCGCCTGCCGCTATAAACAACCTCGTTCAGATAGACGGCTGGACGGGCTACAGCTGGAACACCGAGCTGTTCCCCGACTATAAGGGCTTCTTAAAGTGGCTCAAGGACCGCAATTTCAAGGTCACGCTCAACGTTCACCCGGCGCAGGGCGTCCGTCCGTTCGAGGATATGTATCCCGAATTCGCCGAAAGAGTCGGCATAAATCCGACGACAAAGCAGCATATTCCGTTCGACATCACGAACAAGAAATTCGTCGAGGCATATTTCGACGTTCTCCACAGACCCTATGAGGATCAGGGCGTCGATTTCTGGTGGATCGACTGGCAGCAGGGCAAGAACACGAAGATCAAAAATCTTGATCCGCTCTGGGCGCTTAATCACTATCACTATCTCTACGCCCGCCGCGGAAACAAGCGTCCGCTTATTCTTTCGAGGTACGCCCAAATCGGTTCTCACCGTTACCCTCTCGGTTTCTCGGGAGATACCACGATAAGCTGGAAATGCCTTGACTTCCAGCCCTACTTCACCGCGAACGCAGCGAATGTCGGCTACACATGGTGGAGCCACGACATCGGCGGCCACACATGGGGAAAGAAGGACGACGAGCTTTATCTCCGCTGGGTACAGTTCGGTCTCTACAGCCCGATAATGAGACTTCACTCGACCCAGAATGAGTTCATGGGCAAAGAGCCTTGGAAGTTCAAGAGCGAAGTCGGAACTCTCGCGACAGACTGCCTGTGTACCAGACATAAAATGCTTCCTTATCTCTATTCGATGAACTATAGAAATCATAAGGACGGCATAGCAATATGCGAACCTCTTTATTATCAGTATCCCGAGGAGAAGAAAGCCTACGCGTACCCCAACGAATATTCATTCGGCTCGGAGCTTATCGTCGCCCCGATAACCGAGAAGCGCAATGAAAAGACGAATATGGCCAAGACAAGGGTCTGGCTGCCCAAGGGAAGATACACCGACATCTATAACGGCAGGGTCTACGAAGGCGGCAGAGAATATACGCTTTACAGAGGTCTTGAGAGCATTCCCGTTCTCGCCAAGGAGGGCGCGATCATCCCCATGAGCGCCCACAGCGAAACGAACGACTGGTCTAACCCGTCGGATATGCAGCTGATGATATATTCCGGCAACGGCAACTTCAGCATGTATGAGGACGACGGCGAGACAAACGACTACAAGGACGGCAAGTTCGCCATAACCCGTTTCAAGGTTCTCGAAAGCGGTTCGTCGCTGAAATTCACCGTCGGCGCACCCGAGGGAGATTCAAGCGTTGTGCCCGAGAAGAGAAACTATGAGCTTCTGTTCAAGGATGTCGAAAACTGCGACAAGATAATCGTCACAAGAGGAGAAAAGAGACTTGAGCTTGACAGCAAGACGCACGAGTTCGTCTCTGTCGATATCTTCAAGGTCAAGCGAGACGAGACGGTCGAAATCGAGCTTGTCAACTATGTCCGAAAGGGCAACATGGATAAGCGAGAAGCCCTCATCGAGACGATATCCAAGTTCCAGTGCGGAAACAACTACAAGATGGCGAAGTATAACAAATTTATCAAAGATCCGACTCTGCCGATACCGTGCGGCGAGCCGTTCAGAGGTCCGATAGAAGAGATACTCGCTCTCAAATAAATACAAAACGGGGCTGCCGACGGCAGTCCCGTTTTTAGATATTATAAAACATAAAAAACGGTGCGTACCTTTTCGGATACGCACCGCTGTTTTTGCTGAAATTATTACTTAAGGAAGATGATCGACAGAGCGAACATATACTGACCTATGTAATATGTAACATGGTTGATAACGAAGTTTATCGGAGTGTTTTTGCCTTTTGAGAAGTACATTGGCGAAAGAACGATGTCCGAAAGGAGGAAGAATACCGCGCCGACCGTGAAGACGATGAAAGCGATGTCGCCGTGAGTGATGATAGAAGCCATGAGAGCGACGCCCGGTGTTGAGCCGACGAGCAGGGAGTAAACCATAACGATCGGTCTGAATTCGCCGAAATCCTGATCGGAGAACTTCTCGATGAATACATTGACGATAACAACGATGAGACCGACGCAGGCGCCGAGAAGAACATGGGTTATCTTGAGCGAAGCCCTGATAGCGATAGCGGTCATATAGAAGATGTGACCGATACCGAAGGTGATGAAGCCCGAATAGAGATACTTCTTGTCATCCTTGGGATAGATCCACTTCTGATCGAGATAGATATCGCCGAGCATACCGAAAACAAGACCGACAAGAATCATAAGGCCGAACTTCGTTATAGAAGGATCGCCGATCTTATCCATGCTGTGAAGGATGCCGAAGAAAGCGGTCATGATAAAGAAGATGGAAACCGTCATCTTGTTGAAAACGCCCATAACCGTTCTTTTTTTGTTGAAGTTTATCAGGAATGAAATCAAACATACCGCGCCGAGAGCGCAGCTCGCATAAATGAATGCCATATAAATTCTCCTTTTCTGTTAGTTATTTTTTAATGACCGTTAATTTTTAACGAGTCTGATTTCCTTGATTTTAATATTTGGTACGAGTAAGTTTCTGCTTAACTCTTCTTCCATATCGGGGGATAGAAAAGTACCAAGAGGGGCATGACCTCAAGTCTTCCCGCGAGCATATCGAAAATTAAGACGATCTTCGATAACGCGGAGAATGAAGCGAAGTTCCCTGTCGGGCCGAC
>USMJ01000004.1 GCA_900555805.1 uncultured Oscillospiraceae bacterium
ACCCTCGGCGGCCGTTAGCCGTTATCCTGCTCTGTGAAGCTCGGACTTTCCTCATGCTGTTGCACGCGACTGCCCAATCCGCTCACACAGATATTTTATAATATTTTTCGTTTCTTGTCAAACGAAAAGACAAATTAAATATGACATATTCCTTACAATTTAAAGAAATCACTTGTAAAATGCTGAATTTTAAGTTAAAATATCTTCGCAGTCAATTTAAAGGAGAGTAAAAATGGACGATTGGTTTAACAGAACAAACGGTTCGGACGATAACCGCGAAAAGCGAGTCGGAAGAATCTTTCAAGACGACAGCTACATTCCCGGTTCGGAAATGATGAATGACTTCATGAAAAAGCCGGAGAATGAAAAGAGCGGCTTTCAGGTGAATGCCGAATCTGAAAACAGAGATGAAAATGACTATATTTCCGATTATAAAGGTACGCCCGACCCGAGTGCTTTTCGAAGCGACAGCCCGAATTCGGGTATGAGCAAAAATCCGGCTGTCTATGACGATACCTACGACACAGGCGAGCTCGACTTCAGCGACATCAAATCGCAGATAGAAGCTAAGGAAAGCAGTGAGTCCGATGCGTACGGCGAAACGGAAATAACCGGCGATATCGACAGCAGGTCGAGACGAGCGAAAAAGGTCGGCGGAAAATCAAAGGCGAAGAAGATAATTATAAGCATTATTTCGATCATCCTCGTCGTCGCGATAGCCTTCAGCGGATACGCGTATAAGATGTTCTCGACCATCAACTATATGCCCGACGGACACAAGGACAACAAATATATTTCCGATAAAAAACTCAAATATGACGACGATGTCTACAACATTTTAATAATAGGTACGGATGAGCGGGCGACGCAGGCGAATTACCGCTCGGATACCATGATTCTCGCGAGTATCGACAAGAAGAACAAAAAGATCAAGCTGACATCGTTTCTCCGCGACCTTTGGGTCTATATCCCCGGCAAGGACAGATCCGCGAAACTCAACGCGACCTGCTCATACGGCGGACCGCAGATGGTCATGGATACGCTCGAATATCATTTCAAAGTCAGAATCGACAAGTTTGTTATGATAAACTTCGACGTTTTCAAAACCGTCATAAACGATCTCGGCGGAATAAAACTGACGATAACCGAAGCGGAAGCGAAGAATATCACAAAAGAAGCAGGCTTCAACTGTAAGCCGGGCACAAGAACCGTCAAGGGCAGAACAGCTTTGTGGTACGCGAGAATCAGACATCTCGATTCGGATTTCAACAGAACCGCCCGTCAGCGCAAGGTCGTTCAGGCTGTCATTGACAAAGCAAAGAAGAGCAATGTCACAACGCTTATGAAAGTTCTCAGCGACGTTCTTCCCGAGATACAGACTGATATCAACAAGAGCGAAATGGCAAGTCTCGGCGTCAATACGCTGCTTAAATATATGAACTTCGATATAGACGAGCAGCAGATACCGGCGAAGGGGACATGGAGAAACGCGTGGGTAGGAGGTCAGCAGGTTCTCAAAGCCGATCTCAATGACAACGCGAAGATACTCAAGAAATTTATATATGAATAAAACAAATCGGCAACCGAACTCAAACTCGGTTGCCGTTATTTGTTTTACATTTTACTTTCTCCGTTTGTTTTTGACGTCGTTTTCTTCTCGCCCATAGAAGGCGCCGCGTTTTTAACGGCGGAACTTTTCTGCTCCGACGCATTCAGCGTACGGATTAAGTATAGATTTTTGTTTGCTTTTCTCATTTTTTTGCACCTCTTATTCTTGACATATCGCACACATTATGTGCACCGTGTCATTATACGCATTCTACGATGAAAATATTACCGAATTTTGAGAGCAAATAAAACTTTTTGAAAGCAAAACTTTAAGAAGTTTTGACAAATATCTTACCGTGATTTATAAAATATTAAAGTCGCTTATGTCACTTATGCATAAATAAGCACCGTCTTTTTTGTGAGAACTTACAAAATGTTAGGCAGCCGCTTTGTAACTATTGAAAAAATTTACAGTTTGTGTATAATATTTATGTATGGGTGTAATTATACCTATTTACTTCATCAAAACTTTTGGGAAAGGATTTGAAGAAATGAAAAGATCATTCTTTAAGTACGTTGCGGCGATTCTCGTTGTCGTAATGCTCTCAAGCTTTACGGCTTTTGCTGCCGGCTATACGCCCGCGGAGGAAGCGCAGCTGAAATTCAACTCGGACGGCCAATTCAAAATTTTGCAGATAACCGATATTCAGGATAACTTCCACCTCAGAAGAATTGCTAAGAAGTTTATCCGTTACGCTGTCGAACAGACAAAGCCCGACCTTATCGTTCTCACGGGCGACAATGTTGCCGGCTACTGGAGCGGAACGGCTCTTTTCCCGGCGGTCGACAGAAACATGGTCGCCGAATGTATCGACAACTTCATGGCTATCTTTGAAGAATACTACAAACAGTGGGGCGTCAGAGTCGCCGTTGTTTTCGGAAACCATGACGACCAGTTCACATGGACAACCAAAGAACAGCAGATAAAGATGTATCAAAAATACGATTGCTTCATCGGCTACGACGAAGCGATTGAAAATATCGACATCTACGGCTGCGGAAACTATATGGTTCCAATCTTCAAGTCGAACTATACGCCGATAACTGAAGGCGAGATCGACTATAAGAACATAGCCTATAATCTTATGATGATCGACTCAAACACATATGTTGACGCTCTCGGTCTGACGGATTATGACGCCGTTCATGACGATCAGCTCCAGTGGTTTGAAGGCGAAACAAAGAGAATTAACGCTCTCAGCGGCAAAAATGTCAAGTCAATGGTATTCCAGCATATCATTGTTCCCGACATATATGACGCTCTCGTTAAGGTTGACGAGGGAACAGAGGGCGCAGTCAAGGCCAAGGACGGTAACTACTATGTCCTTCCCGAAGGCGCTAAGGGTACACTCGGAGAGGCTCCGTGCCCGCCGAGCAAAGACGTATATAACAACGAATATGAAAGACTTATAAATGTCGGCGCCGAAGCGTTCTTCTTCGGTCACGACCATAACAACGACTTTGAAGTCAGCTATAAGGGCGCTACAATGTACGCAACAAGCGGCGTAGGCTTCTGTTCTTACGGCAACGAGCTCAGAGGCGTCAGACTTATAACTCTTGACGAAAACGGTGGCGATGTCAAATATGACACGCAGATGATCTACTACGAAGATAAAGACGGCTTCTCAAGCGATGAAGGCAACAAGGACGAAATCGACGCTAACGCAAGGGAGAAGAATTTCTTCAAGAGACTCATAGCTTGGATCAAGACAATGTTCAGACTTTGGTTCGGTTGGATCTGATCTAATAAACCGATATAGTTCAATCAAGAGGGCGGATATCCGCCCTCTTATCAGATAAGGAGTGTTTTAAAATGAGTGACAACAACATCTCAAAAAAAGATAACGCCGTCATGGCACTGAAGTTTGTTTTCTGTTCCGCCGGCGCAGGTACAATCCAGGCGGTTACGTTTACCGCGCTTAACGAAATAAACAAGCATTTCGGAACATTTAACTTCCTGCCCGAAAAGCTTATAAATAACGACTACGGTCTGTTCTATTTTATCGCTTTGCTTTTCTCGGTGCTCTTCAATTTCACCGTCAACAGAAAGTTCACCTTCAAGTCGGCCAACAATATCCCGATCGCTATGCTTAAGGTCCTCGGTTACTATGCCGTGTTCACGCCGCTCTCGATCTGGTGGGGCAACGCTCTCACAGGCAAGGCTCACTGGAACGAATACATAGTTTTAGCGCTGACGATGGTCATAAACCTTGTCACAGAGTTCCTCTTCAACCGCTTTGTTGTCTACGGAAAGTCGATAAACTCCGCTGTTGACGGAAGCAAGGACGCCGTCGATACGGCAGATTCGGAATAACATTTAAGCTGAGGAGAGTCGAACCATATACGGCTTTTAAGGCATATTTTCGCCGATACTGCGTTACTGGACGTATGGCGAGACGAAAAACGCCCGAATGTGCGGAAAATTATGTTCTTTATGCGTATAGAGTTTGATTTCTCTCAGCTTAAGCACCGCCAAGGCGGTGCTTTTTGAATATCACTGAATATCAAAGCCGCAGTTTTCATACTGCGGCTTGTCTGTTATTCTTTCGATTTTTTATCCTTGGAGAAGAAGTCCTCGAACGTTTCTTCCGCCTGTTCCTCAGGCGTTGTTACCGCGTCGGGTGAGATATCTTCGTCCTCTACAACGAAGTCGACAGGCTCTATGATCTCCCGTTTCGGTAAGGCCGGTCGTTCGGTTTTCGGTTCGCTGATTGACTTTTCGATTACATATACAGGCTCCGAAAGGAAAACATCGCTGTCAAAGCTGTTGTCGATGTCGTCAAAGACCTTGAGCTTTCTGCCGTTCTTTTTCAGTACGAGACAGATAGCGATAACGGCAAGCAGGATAATCAGAGTAACAATTGATACCGTCACGCCGAGCTTGAATCCCGTCGGCGTGTATGTCATTTTGAGAGTATGCTCTCCGTCGGTGACATTTATTCCGAGCAGGGAATCGCCGATTTTTACAATGTCGTTCTTGCTGACGCGCTTTCCGTCGATATAAACCGACCATCCGCTGTCATAGGGGATACTCGTCATAAGAATCTGAGTTCCGTTTACGGTGAAGCTGCCTTCGATTGAAGTGTCCGTGAAGCTGTCATATTTCAGCGAAGTCGCTTTAAGCTTTTCATAACCCTGCACGAACGCATTCTTATCGACATAGTATGCGTGGAATGTGAGCATACCGTTAGCTGTCGAGATCGGGACGATCGCTGTGAAGCGTTCACCTTTTTTGACTTCGCCGACGTCGAGTATATAGCCTTTGCTGAGATCCTGGTTGACGGACTGCTTTCCGTCGACCATAACAGTCATGGTTCCCGACTTGTCGCCTTCACCTGTCGTGACGTAAAGATAAACTTCAGAATCTTCCGTGGCTTCAAAGACGAACGAAGACGAGCCGTCAACACCGTCGGAGGATGTCTTTTTGAATGAGAACACTTCGCTGTCAAGCGGCTGAACAAAGTTTTCGACATTGCTGTTGTTTATCTCAACGGGATAAAGCTTCTTCATAGCGTCGGAAACTCCCGTCGCTTTTTCAAACCAATCGTTCTGAACTTCTATCGGATCGGTCAAAGACCATTCCCAATTCGCTACGCCCGTATCGACGCAATAAGCTATCGGGAGCGCATACTTATATTCGTACGCCGTATATTTATCATAGGCATAGATATTATTATAAAACGAAGAACCGGCATAAACATCGGATGAAATATTGTTGACAAGATATCTCAGCGAGAACATGGAATTATATATTGGCGTCTGCGGATAGTAGGTGTAGCTGTTGATGTTGTTGCCGTACATACCGAGCTTTCGCTGAAGTGTGGATACTTTTTCGTACGCCATGGACGAGAAAGTCGAAACGCCGTTGTAGTTATACCAGCAGGGATCCATGCGCGTTCTTAGATAGCTCAGCTCCATTCGGTAGAACCCGTCGTTTGAAGCGGTGTCGAGCTGTTTTTTGACCTCTTGGAACGCCTGATAGTCGCCGGCATAGTTCGTTTTCGGCTGATCCATGCTGTAATTTCCCGTGTCGGCTATGATCGCCTCGCTGCAGATACAGCAAAGCAGGAGCACCGAAACCGTGACCGTCTGGTAGCGCTTGTCTTTGAGCGTGACTATTATCAGAGCGTAGATAACAACGAAAATCAAGCTGATTATGACGGTCGAAGTGTTGACATTTTTTGATTTGAGCTTTTCCGCCATGATAACGAGCGCCACAACGGAAATGCCCGAAAAAGCGATAAGCTTGTTCGGAATCTCCCGAAGCCGCGAAAACGTCTTGAATGCGACAACCAACAGCAGGAACGAATACATGAACGACTGTCTGTAGGGCAGGTCGTTCGGGAAGTGGAAACCGTGCCAGACATAGTTGAGCATGTTGAAGTTAAAGCCGATCATGAACGCCGAAAGAAGAGCGATATTGACGACTTTTTCTTTCTTGCTTATTGACTTTGTCATGAGGTACAAGGGAATGAGCATGACGGTCAGAATTCCGCAATAGACATTCGGCAGAACATCGTCGCCGCTGCTTCTTATTGTCGGCTCGACCGAAGCCAAATGATTGGATAAGAAGTCGAATATGCTGAAATAAAGCGACGAGTTTGACGGAAAATCGCCCGAAGTCGCCGAGGTTTGCTGTAAGGTGCAGAATGTCGGCAGGAGCATAAACGCTATAAGTCCCGCGGCGCAGACAGAAGCTCCGGCGAAAATAAATCCGCTCTTGAAGAACCGCTTATACTCACCGGCAGAATAGTTTGAGATGTAGTAAGCGAGAAAATACAAGACGGCGAAAACACACATCATATATGACATATAGTAGTTTGAAAGCATAGTCAGCGCAAGCGCAGCGAGATAAAGCCATGGTTTACCGTTTTTGATGATTCTCTCAATGCCGAGGGCGACAAGAGGGAGAAGAATCATCGCGTCGATCCACATAACGTTCCAATAGTAGGCGATAAACCAGCCGCAGAACGAATACAGAACGGCAAAGCCCGTCGTTATATAGCTCGACTTATGCTGTGACTTCTTCAGGAAAAGCGAGAATGTCAGCGCGCTTAAAGCCGCTTTGATGAGAACCATAACGGCTATCGCTTAGGGTATGTTTTCGTGACCCGCGAGAAGCATGACTATAAAACCGATCGGGCTTGAAAGATAGTTGCAGTAGTTGCCGAAGAAGCTGCTGCCGAGACCCGAATTCCATGAATATAACAGGCTTCCGCCGCTTGTCACTCTGTCATAAAGCTCGGCGAAGAGCGGACCGTATTGATGATAAAGATCCATTCTGAGTATCGTTATGTCGCCGAACGGAGACAGTCCGAACGCAATAAAGACAACGAGCATTATCGCCGCCGAGCATCCGAACGCTAAGAACAGAAATCTGTTTTCATAGAAAAAATGCTTGATTTTTTCATTTTTCTTTGTTTCAGACATTTTTGTACCTCCGAAATCCGCCGTCAAACAGAATGCTGCCTGAGACGGCAAAATTAACCATGTCAATGATACATCATAAACCGAGCGTTTTCAATACGTAAAAATGAAAATGATGTGAATTCGTCATAACCGTCGGACAAACTGCATAGAAATTACCAAAGCTTGGCTGACGGGGGCAACGCTTATAAATTGCGTCCGTCGTTGCCTTCGGAAAGGACAGGATGTCATGAACGAAAATTTCAACAATGCGGCGGCCTCTGTATCGCCGAGACTTCGCAAAATACTTACGGAATTGTCTGACGAGATAAAGGATTCAACATATGAAATAAGGCTTCGCGCAGAGAGGCCTTTGAATCTAATCGGAAAATACGGAGCGGTGTTCATATTCGAAAACTCGACCTGCTCGGGAAGACCGTCCGCCGAATGCGTGAAGGTCAGTCCCGAAGAAATTCGGGATACCTTCAACAGAATATGTTCCTATTCGATACACACCTTTCAAAGGAGCATAAACAGTGGATACATACCGATGAAAGGCGGAAACAGAGCCGGAATATGCGGAACGGCTGTATGCGAAAGCGGAATTATAGCCAATGTCAAGGATATAAGCTCGCTGAACATCAGAATATCAAGACAGGTTATCGGCTCCGCCGATAAAATTGTTCCGCTCATAAAATATGACAGCAGGGGACTTATTATTGCAGGCGCGCCGAACAGCGGTAAAACCACGGTTCTGCGCGATCTGGTCAGACAAATTTCATCGGGAAACCTCGGTTCTTTTCCGAAAGTTTGCGCCATAGATGAAAGGCGCGAGATCTCCGCCGTCTGTGACGGAATAGTGACTAACGACATAGGCTTCACCTGCGACGTGCTTGATTCTTACCCTATGGCACAGGCGATAGATATAGCCGTCAGAACGCTTTCGCCCGATATTATAGCCTGCGACGAGGTGTCGTCTCCCGAAGAGATATCGGCTATCGAGAGGGGCGTCAACTGCGGTGTGAAATTCGTCCTGACGCTTCACGCCGGGAGCTATTCGGACTTGCTGTCGAGAAAGCAGCTCGAACAGCTTTTGAATACACGGGCGTTCGGAAAAGTCGTTCTTCTCGGCTCGGGGGAAAGTATTGGCAGTATCAAACAGGTTTATGACGCAGGGGAGCTTCTGAATGAAATATATCTTCATCATGTCAATAGCGGTTTTATGTTCGATAACAGGCTTTCGAACAGCGAATAAATTAAGTCAAAAGAGAAATGAACTTGAATGCATAATCGACCTGCTTGAAGAAATCAGAAGAAAGATGAAATACTGCGAAAGCACGCTCGAAAATATCGTCTCGGAATACGGCGCGGCGGAAAATTTGCCATTTGCAAAAAGGCTCGCCGCGTACAGCAAAGAAATGGACTTTCCCGACGCATGGCGCAGGGCTTTTTCGGAAAGCGGCTCGGTTTTATCCGAAAACGACAGGCGGATTTTTCTGTCGCTCGGCGATAAATTAGGTACAAGCGACTGTTCATCTCAGGATAAGCTTATAGGGTACGCGGTCGGTCACTTCTCAAGGGAGCTCGAAAAGGCCGAGAGGGACGAAAGCGAGAAAAAAAGACTTTATATCGTCGCCGGCGTTGCGTCTGGACTTGCGTTCGCGATAATGATGATATAGATTTCGGAGGAAAACATGGAAATTGATCTGATATTCAAAATAGCCGCCGTCGGGATTATAGTCGCCATACTTAATCAGCTTCTTTCGCGCTCTAACAGAGACGAATACGCTGTTATAACAACGCTCGCCGGCTTGGTTATAGTCGTCCTGATGCTGATACCGAAGCTGACGGAGCTTTTCTCCGAAGTCAGGGGAATATTTGATATATGAATATGTATCTGAAAACGGCGATCGTCGCCCTGATAGCGTGCGTTGTCATTGCGGCGCTGAAAGAAACCAAAAAGGAATACGCGGCTTATCTTGCCCTGCTTTGCGGCGTTTGCGTCATAGCGTCGGGTATAAGCGATCTCAGATATATAAAAACGGCACTCGACGGCTTAACGGAGCTTTCCGAGCTTAATCTGTCGGCGCTGAAGATATTTTTCAAGGCGGTCGGGATAACAGTGATTTCGAGCATAACAAGCGACGCGTGTATCGACGGAGGAAACAGATTTTTGGCTTCCTGCGTTGAATTGAGCGGAAAGATCGCCGTCACGGTTTCCGCTCTGCCGCTGATAAGCTCGGTTATAAAAATAATCGCAGGATATATAGGTACATAACATGAAATTCAAAAAAATCGGATCTACGGTTTTAATCGTTGTCTCGCTTTTATATCTGTTTTCGCTTTCGGCTTTCGGCGAAGAGCTTGATCCGCATTCCGAATCGGCGGATTACGGTGCGGAAATATATTCCGCTCTTGACGGCGAAGCAAAGGAAATTCTAAGCTCATTCGGAATAGACACTCTTAACTTCGACTCCGTATTCAACATTTCGTTTTCTCAGTCGTTCAGAGCCGTCGGCGATATACTGAAAAGCTCTGTCAAGGATGCAGTGCCGTATTTCTTTAAGATGCTCGCCATGCTGATCGCTATGACGGTCATCGCCGCCGTAAGGCCCGGTAAGTCGGGAGAAAAAGATATAGTCTCCTCCGTTTTCGCTATGATAACGGTCATAATGACAGCTTCATTCGTTTCGGACATCTTAACACAGACTGTCGGTGTGTTTAACCTCACGGGTAAACTTCTTCTGACATTGGCGCCGATCATAACGGCTTTGCTGTCGGTTTCGGGTAATGTGACGGTGTCCGTTCTTTATAACTCAGTAACAGTGGCGGCGGCGCAGATCGTGTCGTCAATAGCCGCTGAGCTTTTGATACCGCTTATCGGCGTATATTTTTCGTTTGTTATTTCGCTTGATCTCGGCGAAGGCGTGAAGGGTGATAAACTTGTCCACAGCATAAACAAGGTTCTGACCGGGTGTTTCGCGGCTCTTTCGACTGTATTTACATTTATTCTGTCGGTCAAAAATGTTCTCGCCAAGGATCTCGACGGCGTTTTATATAAATCAGGGAAATATGTTATATCGAGTTTCGTTCCCGTCGTCGGCTCAAATATAAGCGCAATTTTAAGCTCTGTCGTCGGTTCGCTCGAGCTTATCAAAAGCACTGTCGCCGTGTTCGGAATAATCTGCGTCGCCGCGATTAACATTCCGATTTTGGTCAAGCTATCGGTCTGCTATGCCGCTCTTTGCCTGCTCGGCATTATCGGCGACCTGTTTTCGGCACCGTCGGCTTCGTCGGTCGTCAGGGGGTTCGCGGGCGGAATAAAACTCCTGACGGCGATGGTTTTCTTTGAGCTTGTCCTCGTTATAATCGCGACAGGGCTCACCGTAACGATAAAGGGGGCGGCAGGATGAGTGAGATAAAAAGCTGGGCGTTTTCGCTTTGCCTCATCCTTATCGTGACGGGCGTTTTCATGCGGCTTTTGCCCGAACGCAGCGATAAAAAGACCGTCAAATTCGTTGTCACGCTGATTTTAATCGTCTGCCTTTTCAAGCTCGATATTTCGTCTGTAGGCGACATGTTCAAGGCGGATTTTTCGGTCGAAAACGGCGAAGCCGTCAGTGAATACGAAAGCGAGCTGAAAGAAAAAATATCGGGATCGGTGAACTCCGAAACCGAAGAACAAATAGTCGAAATATACAAAGAATACGACGAAAACGCCGAGATCGAACTGATAACGGACGGCGGCAAGCCGACAGTCATAATAACAGGTACGCGCTTAAGCGGCATCGAAAAATACACAGCGCAGTCGCGAATCGAGACGCAGCTCGGCGAAGCGGCCGAATTTATATACAGGGAGCGATGAAATGACAGACGAGATAAAGAAAAGAATCAAACAGCTTATCGAAAAGATTCCCGAAAGCAAGCGGCCGATAATTCTTGTCGCCGTCGGTATAATTCTCATGGCGGCGATATTGCTGTCGGGGTCGGGCGGCGATAAAGACAAAAAAGCCGGGCAGGAAACCCCGACCGCGCAGAATACCGTCTCGTACGCCGAAGAAACGGAGAAAAAACTCGAAAGCGTTATTTCACTCATTGACGGCGCAGGCAGATGCAAGGTCATGGTCACACTCGACACAAGCGAAGAGAATGTTTACGCATCAGACATAAACGACGGCAAAAGTGAATATGTTGTTATAAAAACAAGCTCTGACGAGGGCGGCTTGCTGCTGAAGATCGTTCAGCCGAAGATCAGGGGAGTAGCGGTGGTTTGTGACGGAGGCGACTCATATATTACCGCGAACAGCATAACCGAAGCCGTTTGTTCGGTTTTAGGCATAAGCAGCACCAAGGTCAGCATATCAAAAATGCAGAATTAGGAGGAAAACATGAGCAAACTGACAAAGAAAAGACAGATCCTGACGGCAACGCTCGCCATAGCCATGGCGTCGGCGATTCTCGTCAACTGGTACTACAACAAGTACGATGTAAAAAAGAGCGCGGGAGTGAACACTTCGACTTCGTCGTCGTCAAATTTAGGCGACAGCATCTATGTCAACGGAACGACTAAGGAAAGCGGAAAAGACGGAGAAAAAACAAGTGACGCTTCCGACACAGCCGAAGAAGCCAAAAGCGTGGCTAAATCCAAGGAATACTTCGCCAAAGCTCAATTAAAGCGAACTCAGATGCATGACGAAGCGCTCGACAAAATCGAAGAGCTTCTCAAAGACGGCAAAAAGACCGACGAAGCCGACAAGCTGATGAAAGAATACACAAACGCCGTCAAACTTGAGACGGACATAGAAAATCTCATAACAGCTAAAACCGGCGCCGACTGTCTTGCGATACTCAACGGCGATCAGGCGGAAATCGTTGTCGACGCCGACGCTATCGACGAGCTATATCTCTTGCAGATAACGGATATAGTGTCAACTCAGAGCAAAATCCCGGCGGAAAATATAACAATTATTCAGGCAAAGTAGTTGTATAATTTATAAATTGATGTTATAATCAATATGAATGAAAAATTATACAAAACGCCATGCCCTTCGTTTTCGTGGCGGAGGGCATATTATTTTGCTCAGAGCCGAAAGCTTCCGTTCGGAGCTTATCGGCAAAGTAAAGGAAAGGTAAAATTATGACGAGACGAGAAGCGAGAGAACAGGCATTTATACTTATATTCGAAAGATCATTTCAGCCGGAAAGCGAGATTTCCGAGCTCGTTGAATTCGCCGAAGAAAACGAGGTTTTCAAGGCGGATAAATATGCTGTCAAGCTTGCAACCGACACATATGATAAGCTCGAGGAAATTGACAGCAAAATCGAGAGCAATCTCAAAGGCTGGAGCGCTTCGAGAATATCAAAGATAACGAGAGCCATACTCAGATTAGCGGTCTGCGAGATGCTTTTCTATGACGATGTACCGACGGGCGTCGCTGTAAACGAAGCCGTTGAGCTCGCCAAGAAGTTCGCTTCTGACGATGAGCCGTCATATATAAACGGCGTTCTCGGCTCTGTCGCAAGGTCGATGTGACATGGCTTATCTCGGTATAGATACAAGCAACTACACGACCTCGGCGGCGTTATATATCCCTGAAAGTAATCTGATCATTCAGAAAAAGAAGCTCCTGCCCGTCAAAAAAGGCGAAAAGGGACTTCGTCAGAGTGACGCTGTGTTCCACCATACGCAGCAGTTGCCGCAGATCGTTCGCGACCTAATGGATGAATGCGGCGAAGAGATAACGGCTGTCGGCGTTTCGTCAAGACCCCGGAATGTCGAAGGCTCATACATGCCTTGCTTCACCGTCGGTTTGGGCGTCGCCGAATGCATCGCCGCCGTCAACAAAATCAACGTCCGCCGCTTTTCACATCAGCAGGGACACATCGCCGCCGCCTTATATTCGGCGGACAAGCTTGAGCTTTTGAAAGAAAAGTTCATAGCTTTTCATGTTTCGGGCGGTACAACAGAGTCACTGCTTGTAAGACCCGACGATGACGGTATCATAGTTTGCGATATAACCGCCTCGTCGAGCGATCTTAAAGCAGGACAAGCCGTCGACAGAGTGGGGCTAATGATGGGGCTCGATTTCCCTTGCGGACCCGAAATAGACAAACTCGCGCAGAAAAGCGATAAAGTATACAAGCCTAAAGTTCCGATTAAAGACGGAAATTGCAGCCTTTCGGGGCTTGAAAATAAATGCCGCCAAATGCTGGAGAACGGCGAAACGAACGAAGACACCGCGAGATTCTGTATTGACTATATCGCCTGCGCGCTTGAAAAAATGACCGAATATGCTCTTGAAAAACATGGCGATCTTCCTCTTGTCTTTTCAGGCGGCGTAATGTCAAACTCTATCATCAAAGAACGCTTTACCCGGAAATTCGGAGCCTACTTCGCTCAAAGCGCATTTTCATCAGACAACGCCGCAGGAACGGCGATACTCACATATTTAAAGGAGCAAAAATGAACGCTGTTTTAAGTGTCAGTCAGATAAATTATTATCTGAAATCAATTTTTGACTACGACGAAAATCTTAAAAATATATATGTGACCGGTGAAATATCCAATTTTACTAATCATTACAGAAGCGGTCACTTCTATTTCACACTCAAAGACGAAACCTCGGCTATAAAAGCGGTCATGTTCAGACAATACGCTCAGAATATACGCTTTGAGCCTTATGACGGACTTCGCGTTCTCGTCAGGTGTTCGGTCTCCGTCTTTGAAAGAGACGGCGTATATCAGTTATATGTCACCGATATGCAGCCTGACGGTCTGGGTGAGCTGAACTTAGCTTATGAACAGCTTAAAGAAAAGCTCGGCAAAGAAGGACTGTTTTCACCCGAATATAAGAAGCCTATACCGAAATATCCCGAACGGATAGCTGTCGTGACTTCGCTGACGGGCGCGGCTGTTCAGGATATCATAAATGTTATTTCAAGAAGGTACCCCTGCTGTGAGCTTATGATAGTTCCCGTCCATGTTCAGGGAGATCAGAGCGCAGGGGAGATAGTAAAAGCGCTCAGGCGGATAAATCTTCTAAAATGTGCCGACACGATAATCTTGGGGCGCGGCGGCGGCTCGATAGAAGATTTATGGTCTTTCAATGATGAGACCGTCGCAAGAGCGATATTCGAAAGCGAGATCCCGATAATCTCCGCTGTCGGACATGAAACCGACTACACTATATCCGACTTCGTTTCGGATCTGAGAGCGCCCACACCGTCAGCGGCGGCTGAACTCGCTACACCCGATGTAAGGTCGCTTCTCGGCGAGGTCGCTTATTTTGAACAAGCCATAAGCAAATCGGTTTCGGACAAGATATCCGACTTCGAATATATGCTTAAAGATTACGCTAATACGCTTTTCCTGTATTCGCCCGAAAACGAACTTAAAGTCCGCAGTGATAAAATATCCGAGTATAAAACCAAACTTGAGCAGACGCTCAAGCGTACCCTCGAAAGAAAAGTTATCGAACTTTCGGCGATGTCGGGCAAGCTCGACGCGCTGAGCCCGCTGAAAACTCTCGCGAGGGGATACGGCGTTGTTTTCGATGAAAACGACAAACACGTCGACAGCGCAAAAAAACTCAAAACGAACCGAAAAATCAAACTCCGAATGAAAGACGGCAGCGCGATATGCACCGTCGACGAGGTGACAAAATGAAAAAAGATATGACGCTCGAGCAGGCAATGAAGCGGCTCGAAAAAATAACCGACGAAATGCAAAGCGAAAGCATAACGATGGACAAATCGCTCAAGCTTTTTGAAGAGGGAACGGCTCTTGTTAACTTCTGCAACGAAAAATTACAAGAGGCACAGCTCAAAATAACCGAACTCACGGAAACTAAGGAAGACAGCGAAAATGAATGATTACAAATCGGATTTCAAGGCATACATTGACATTGTGAACGCAAGGCTCGCCGAGCTTTTATCGGGCGCCGAAAACGGAGATATCGTTTTGAAAGCGATGAAGTATTCGGTCGAAAACGGCGGTAAAAGGGTCAGACCCGTGCTGGTTTTGGAAAGCTGCAAAATGTGCGGCGGCGAAATTTCAGACGCCGTCGACATGGCGTGCGCGCTCGAAATGATCCACACCTACTCGCTGATCCACGACGATCTGCCGTGCATGGACGACGACGATATGCGCCGCGGAAAGCCGTCGTGCCATGTCAAATTCGGCGAAGAATACGCTCTGCTCGCCGGCGACGCTCTTTTGACGTACGCGTTTGAAGTTGCCGCTAAGGCGAAGATCGATAACGCGAAGAAAGTTGCCGCGATTGCCTGCCTTGCCGAAAACGCAGGCTTCGGCGGAATGGTCGGCGGCCAGGTCATCGACCTTCAGAGCGAAGGAAAACAGATATCATATGACACACTAAGAAAGATGCATTCGCTTAAAACAGGCGCGCTTATAAGATGTGCCGCAAAACTCGGCTGTATCTGCGCAGGCGCGGACAGCGATAAGACAGACGCACTTGTGAGCTATGCCGATAACATCGGCTACGCGTTTCAGGCGGTCGACGATATTCTCGACGTGACAAGCACCGAGGAAGTTCTCGGCAAGCCGATAGGCAGCGACGAAGAATGCGGAAAGACGACATACGTCACACTGTTCGGCGTTGAAAAGGCTAAAAAAATCGCCGAAGAACTGACCGAAAACGCCGTCAGAAGCATAGCTAACTTTGAAAACAACGAATTTCTCGTCAAACTCGCCAAGGAACTGACGGACAGAAAATATTGATACATTTTAAGGAAACAGATGGAAATAAATTATCTTGACAAAATTAAATCTCCCCGAGATGTGAAGAATATTCCGCCCGATAAGCTTGACGCCCTTGCGAATGAGATAAGGGGCGTACTTATAGAGACGGTTTCGCATAACGGCGGACATCTCGCTT
>USMJ01000005.1 GCA_900555805.1 uncultured Oscillospiraceae bacterium
AAAGTTCGTCCCTGCCGGGACAGCACGCTCCGCGTGCATTTCGCCGCCGCTTCGCGGCTTGCCCAACTTTTTGACGCAAAAAGTTGAGCAAAAACGCGCTTCGCTTTTCTTTCAAAAGAAACTTTCAAAAGAAAAGCGAAGGCAAAACGAAGAACCGCATTCGCCCGAATGCGGTTCTTCTTGCATATCGCTTCTATTTTAATAGGCCTTGCCCCAGTAGACAAGCTTCTTGGCCGGACGTCCGCAGCAAACGCAGACATCGCTGAGTTTCTCTTGCTCAAACGGAATGCAGCGTGAGCCAACACCGGTCAATTCCTTGACCTTGTCTTCGCATTTCTCTTCGCCGCACCACATCGCACGCACAAACCCATCGCCTTTTTCGGCAAGCACCTTGTTGATCTCATCGATGCTCGTGCAGTTGTAGGTGTGCTTTTCGCGGTTCTCAAGCGCAATGGCATACATACCGTCACGCACTTCGACAAGCTTTTTCTGAATGCCGTCAGCAAAGGCCTCTAATGCCTCATCAAGCGGCAGGAACGATTTTTCGCGGTTGTGACGCGTGACAACAACGCATTGCTTGTTTTCGATGTCCTTCGGACCGATCTCCACACGTACCGGAACGCCCTTCATATCGTATTCCGCAAACTTCCAGCCCGGGCTGTTTTCGCTGTCGTCGACTTTGACTCTGAAGTCCTTTTCGAGAGCCGCTTTAAGCTCGGCCGCTTTTTCAAGTACGCCGGGTTTATGCTGAGCGACGGGTATGATAACAGCTTGAATCGGGGCGACCGCCGGAGGAAGAACGAGACCGTTGTCGTCGCCGTGGGTCATGATGATAGCGCCGATAAGTCTTGTCGTGCTGCCCCATGAGGTCTGGAACGGATATTCGAGCTTGTTCTCTCTTGACTGATACTGAATGCCGAAAGCTCTTGCGAAGCCGTCGCCGAAATAGTGGGAGGTCGCCGCCTGAAGCGCCTTGCCGTCATGCATAAGAGCTTCAATAGCGTATGTAGCCTCTGCGCCCGCGAACTTGTCGCTGTCTGTCTTTCTGCCTCTGACAACGGGCATAGCGAGACAGTCCTCGCAGAAGTCGGCGTAGACGTTGAGCATTCTCTCTGTCTCTTCGATAGCTTCCTTGGCTGTTTCGTGTATTGTGTGACCCTCCTGCCACAGGAACTCTCTTGTTCTCAGGAACGGTCTTGTCGTCTTTTCCCAGCGGACAACGCTGACCCACTGATTATAGAGTTTGGGGAGGTCTCTGTATGATTTGACTATATTAGCATAGTGTTCGCAGAACAAAGTTTCCGAAGTCGGGCGAACGCAAAGTCTGTCTTCGAGCTTCTCGTTGCCTCCGTGAGTGACCCATGCGACCTCGGGAGCGAAGCCCTCGACATGATCCTTTTCTTTCTGAAGCAGGCTTTCGGGAATGAACATCGGCATGCAGACATTTTCATGTCCCGTCGCTTTGAACATGCCGTCCATGATCTTCTGGATATTCTCCCAGATAGCGTAGCCGTAGGGTCTTATGACCATACAGCCCTTGACGCTTGTGTATTCGGCGAGTTCGGCTTTTTTAACTATATCGGTGTACCATTTGGCGAAGTCGACGTCCATCGAGGTGATGCTGTCGACCATTTTTTTCTGATCGGCCATTTGATTTTCCGCCTTTCCTTTAATATAACTGAATAATTATATACTATATTTAATAGCTTTTCAAGAGTTTTCATTCGGAAAACGGAAGCCTGTCCTGTTTTTATTGTCAGAAACGGCGTTCCGCCCGGGAACGCCGTCCGTTCATGTTCTACGTGTTATCACATGCAACCGCAGCCGCACTGATTCTGTGTAGCCGTCTGATCGCCGCAACCGCAGCCGCCAAAGAAACCGCCGTTCTCACAGATAAGGAAGAGAATGAGAAGAACGATTATCCAAGTGCAGCCGTTACCGCCGAATAAATTACACATCAGCCTGACCTCCCTTCAACTGCTTTCATCAACATACTATGCCGCCTGAAATTTTGTGTGACTGTCTTGCGGTACGGGTGAATTTCTGCTTTCGGGATATTTTCTGCCCGGCGGAGAATAACATCTGATTTTTAATTTAAAAATTAAAATTCGAACGAAAGAAAAATAAAACGCAGATAACCGTTTATCTAAACACAATATGAAAAACCCGACCGAATAACATATATCTTTGCGGCATAAAATATATTTGCGTTATTTTGAACATTCATAGCGCAAATAACAAAAGGGGATATGAAAGTTATGAAGATATATTCGTTTGACGGAAAGAAAAATAACATCGACAACATCGACCTCGCTTCCTCACCGCTGTTTTTAGGCCAGAGGTTCAAACCTGCCGACAGCGCAAGCGACGGCGCGTACGACAAAAAAGAAGAAACAGAAGAAAAACAGATTGAAAAATAAGCGCTTCGGGTGTATAATATAAGCATTGGATAAATCTTTTTTCCGAAAGCCGGCGTCTGTCGGCCTAAGGCGTGAAAGGAATGAGAAAAATGCTTTGTGAAAATTGCGGAAAAAGAGAAGCGACTACCCATATCAAACATGTTGAAAACGGAGAGGCGAGACAGCTTGACCTTTGCTCCGAATGCGCCGCGAGCCTCGGCTATGACGATATTTTCGGCGACTTCGGCTTTAATCTGAGCGAGCTTTTCACCAATTTCTTCGGCGACAATACCGCCCGTCTGCCCGACAAAACTGTCAGATGCGAGAAGTGCGGCTCATCGTTTAACGACATTGTCAAAACCGGTAAGGTCGGCTGCGCCGAATGCTACCGAACATTTTATAATAAACTCCTGCCGTCGATAAGGCGTATTCACGGCAAGGCAAGTCACTCGGGCAAAACGCCCGCGAACCTCAAGGAGATAAAGAAGCCGACGAAAGAGGACACCATCAAGCGGCTCTCCGACGAGATGCAAAGCGCCGTCGATGCTCAGGACTTCGAGCAGGCGGCAGTGCTGCGAGACAGGATCAAACAGCTGAAAGAGGGTGACTGAAAATGGAAAAATGGTATCAGAAAAGCGGCAACGATAACGACGTCGTTCTCAACACGAGGATAAGCCTTCTGAGAAATCTGGAGGAATATCCGTTTGTGTCGAGACTGACAAAATCGGAGAGAGAAAAACTCAACGGCGTTATAAAAGACATCGTTTTGAGCAATAATGTTTACGGTCTGAGCTATATCGAGATGGGAAGTCTCGGCCCTTATCAGGCGGTTTCGCTCGCCGAGAGAGGTCTGATAACCCCCGAATTCGCGTCGAACTCCGAGGGCAGGGCGCTTCTTTTAAGTGAAGATGAGTCGGTCGGCGTGATGCTCTGCGAGGAGGATCACATCCACATAAGAACCGTCTCGAGCGGTCTTGATTTTGATACGACGTACGCCCGGGCGAGCGATATAGATTCGCTTATCGACTCGAACGAACAGTATGCGTTTGACAGCAGGATAGGCTATCTCACTCAGAACCCCGCGAACTTGGGTACGGGTATGAGAGCTTCCGTCACTTTGCATCTTCCGGCGCTTTCTATAACGGGAAGTATGCCGAGACTTGCTTCAACGGTGTCGAAGCTCGGGCTTATGCTGCGAAACTGCTACACCAACGGAATAACACCCGTCGGTCAGATATACAGGCTGAGCAATCAGGTCACGCTCGGCATCAGCGAAAAAGCGGCTCTCGACAATCTCAAGTCAATAGCCTTACAGCTTGTCTCGCAGGAGAGACAGACGAGAGAACACGTCATAAAGGACGACAGATATATTGACAAGATACAGAGGTCATACGGAATACTTAAGACGGCGCACATGATGAGCTGCCGCGAGTTTATGGAGCTTGTTTCGTTCGTCCGTCTCGGCAGCGCAAGCGGAATACTTAAAACCGACCTTCAGGCGATCGATGAGCTGATGATAGACATGCAGCCGGCGACGATCAACGCGGCTGAAAACAAGAATTTCACATCGAACGAAAGAGATGTTTTCAGAGCGGCTGAAATAAAGAAAAAGATCTGACGACTAACAAATCGGAACAATAAAGCAATCGAATATGTGTCATATGACACATATTTCGGTTGCTTTTCTTTTTGAAAGGAAATGCTTATGTATAAGTTCACGGGTTTCACCGAAAAGGCGAACAGAGCCTTAAACAGCGCGATAGAATCCGCCGAGGATCTCGGCCACACATATATAGGAAGCGAACATCTTCTCATGGGACTTCTCAAGGAGGACAGCGCTTCGGCGGCTTCGACACTCGTTTCAAAGAGGGTGACATCGGCGAGAGTGGAGGAGCTTATCAAAAGAACCGTCGGCGTCGGGATACCGACCGTGCTTTCGCCCGACGATTTCACCCCGAGATGCAAGCATATAATCGAATCCTCCATATCGCTCGCCAGAGACGAGGGCGTGAACTTCGTCGGCTCGGAATATCTTCTTCTCGCTCTCGCCAAGGAGAACGACAGCTGCGGAAGCTATATTTTAAGCGAACTCGGCGTCTCACAGCATGATCTCGTGAGCGACCTCACCGGCGGCAAGAACAAACAGCCGTACCTGTCAAAATCGGCTAAAAGACCGTCGCAGAAATCCGACACGCCCACGCTCGACCAATACGGTCAGGATCTGACGGCGCTGGCGAAAGATGGTGGAGTCGACCCTGTTATAGGCAGGGAAAATGAGATCGAAAGGGTCATACAGATCCTTTCGAGAAGAACGAAGAACAACCCGTGCCTGATAGGCGAACCGGGTGTCGGAAAGACGGCGATAGCCGAGGGGCTTGCGCTGAGAATTAGCGAAGACAACGTACCCGATCTTCTCAAGGATAAAAGAATCGTTTCGGTCGACCTGACAGGCATGGTCGCGGGAACAAAATACAGAGGTGACTTCGAGGAGAGGATCAAGACAGCGATATCCGAAGTCGTCAAAGCGAAAAACGTTATTCTGTTTATCGACGAGCTTCATACGCTTATCGGCGCAGGCTCGGCAGAGGGAGCGGTCGACGCAGCGAATATTCTCAAGCCGTCGCTCGCGAGAAGCGAACTCCAGGTCATCGGCGCGACAACGATAGAAGAATACCGCAGGCATATAGAAAAAGATTCCGCTCTCGAAAGAAGATTTCAGCCCGTCAAGGTCGGCGAACCGAGCGAAAAAGAGACGGTTGAAATTCTCAGGGGAATCAAGGATAAATACGAAGCTCATCATAAAGTCAGAATAACCGATGAATCCATTGCTGCCGCCGTCAGTCTGTCAAGCCGCTATATATCCGACAGATTTCTGCCCGACAAGGCGATTGACCTTATCGACGAAGCGTGTTCAAAGGTGAGACTTAAAGCGTATACTCCGCCGAAAGAGATAAAGGAGACGGAAAGCCGCCTGAAAGAAATAAGCGAGGCGAAGTCGCTCTGCGTCGATTCGCAGGATTTCGAAAAGGCGGCGGCTTTGAGAGACAGGGAAAAGCGGCTGATGAAACAGCTCAACGAAATGAGAGGAAGATGGAAAGAAACGGCGGAGAGATCGGAGGGCGAAATCACTCCGCATGAAATAGCTGAAATTGTCTCAAGCTGGACAGGTATACCCGTTGTTCAGATAACCAAGGAGGAGAGCGAGCGCCTGCTCGAGCTTGAAAGCGAGCTTCACCGCCGAGTCATCGGTCAGGATAAAGCGGTCTCCGCCGTCGCGAGAGCGGTAAGACGGGGCAGGAGCGGACTTAAAGATCCGAAAAGACCGATGGGATCGTTCATCTTTCTCGGACCGACGGGTGTCGGAAAAACCGAGCTTTGCAAGGCTCTCGGTCAGGCGGTCTTCGGTGACGAAAACGCGGTCATACGCTTCGACATGAGCGAGTTTATGGAAAAGCACAACACGTCAAAGCTCATCGGCTCGCCTCCGGGATATGTCGGATACGACGAGGGCGGACAGCTGACCGAAAAAGTCAGAAGAAAACCCTACAGCGTGGTTCTGTTTGACGAAATAGAAAAAGCCCACCCCGACATTTTCAATATGCTGCTCCAAGTCCTCGACGACGGAATCCTGACCGATTCTCAGGGGCGGCGTGTCGATTTCAGAAACACGATAATCATCATGACCTCGAACATCGGCGCGAAGCTTATCGCCGGCGGCTCGGGCGTGGTCGGATTTTCGTCGGGCGAATCGGGCGCGCTCGGCGACTCGAAGATATACGACGAAGTTATGGGTGAACTCAAGCGCACCTTCCGACCCGAATTTCTGAACCGCATCGACGAGGTGATCGTCTTCAAAAAGCTGACGAAAGAAAACGTCCGCGAGATATGCCGAAAGCTTCTTTCCGAGCTGTCGCAGCGCCTGAAAAGTATGCACATCACGGTCGAATTCGACGACAGCGCGGTGAACGGGATAAGCGAAAAAGGCTTTGATGAGGTGTACGGGGCGAGACCTGTCAAGAGGGAAATTCAGTCTCGGATTGAAGATAAGCTCTCGGAGCTGATTCTTGACGGCAGTGTTTCGAAAGAACACAAATATCTTTGCTTTTTCGAAAACGGCGAGTTCTGTTTCAGGAAAATTTCCTCTCAGACAGAGCTTTCCGCCGAGAAGAAGATTTAGGCGAGATCACTCTCGCCCGTACCGAAAATAAAAATTTTCACTTTCACGTAGCTTGAAATTTTTTTCGGATTTTGGTATACTATTATATATAATAAATGCGTTGACGGGTTTTCGGCTCGAATCGGACGCAGTTTTCAGGGAGGTTTTGACAATGTTTCGAATAGGAGACGCGATAATTTACGGTGCGCACGGGGTATGCGTAATAGCTGACATAGCGCGGATGAAGCTGGTCGGCGACAGACGGGAATATTTCGTTTTAAGCCCGATAAAAGACGCGAATTCGAAGATATACGCGCCGACGGACAGCGAAGCGGTCAAAGCCAAGATGAAACGGCTGCTGACGCGCGGCGAGATCGACGGACTGATAGACAAGGTTTCATCCGATAAAACCGAATGGATAAGCGACGAGGGAGCGCGCAGGGACTTTTGCGACGCGGCGCTTAAAAGCGGAGACAGGGCGCAGCTGATGAAGCTTATAGAAATGCTCTATCTTAAGCGCAAATCGCTTGAATCCGACAAAAAGCATTTTCACGTCGCCGATGAAAAAGCCCTCAAGGAAGCGCAGAATATTCTCCACGAAGAATTTTCATACGTCTTAGGCATACCGGCGCAAAGCGTCCCCGAATATATCGGAGAACGGATAGGAAAAGCGGAATAATTGACGGCCTTGCGGCAAAAAATAGTCGTGAGGTGTCAGACATGGGAAAGCTTAAAATAATCGCAAAATCACATATGCTATCGAAAACGGCGACGATATTTTTCACATTCTTACTGTGTGTATCGGCGTTGTTTTTTTCGGGCGATCTGTCGCTTATCGCGTCATATATTGCGAATTTTCTGAAGATCGGTTCGCCGCTTCTTGAAAACATACTGATATTATCTTCCGCCGTCTTGGGTATAGCTCTCATCTTCCTGCTCTGCGCTCCCTTACGGCTGGGAAGAGAGCGCTGGTTTATGATGAACGCGAGAGGGGAAGATCCGAAGTTTAAGGAGATATTCTACTATTTCAAGGGAAAGCGCCTTTTAAGAAGTCTCGGCGCGTGGAGCTATGCTCTTGTCGTGAAGCTCGGCTTTGCGGCGGTTTTCTTCTTTCCGTTTCTGTGCCTGTCGGGCGTTTTATATTACTGCCTTTCAACTCAAAGCACGGCTTTCGCGATAATCGTCTGCCTGTTTGCTGCCGATACTGTACTTCTGATGATCGGTTCGGCGTTTATGTTCGTCTGCAACGGAACATTCCTGCTTTATTATCCTATCATAGTTTCGGGTGCAAAAGTCGGTTTCGCTCAGGCTTACTCGTACAGCAAAGCAATGACATCTCCCGTTCTTAAAAAGCTCGCCGGATTCAGACTGAGCTTCGCTCCGTGGTGGACGCTTTGCCTGCTCGTCCTGCCGTCGTTCTATGTGTGGGGGTATTATAAGCAGTCGATGTCCGAACTCGCCTATCGAAATGAGTATCTATAAATATTTGTTAAATGTGTCGAACTTCGTATTGACGAAAGCAATATATTTTGGTAAAATTACTGGAGAAACCGATTGCGCCCGATTTCGAGCATAATTCGGAAAACAAACCGCCCGATTTCGGCGGCGAATGAAAGGAAACATATAGAAAAATGGGCAAAAAACTACAAAATGACGGTAAGCTCGGCGCAAGAATATGGTTTAACCTCTGCGTCTTCGGCTTTATCGGTCAGGTCGCATGGAACCTTGAAAACATGTATTTCAACACGTTCCTTTATAACACGGTCTATGAAAAGGGCGCGGTAACGCAGGGACTTTCCTCGATGAAAGCTATTCAGCTTATGGTCGCTCTCAGCGCCGTGACAGCCGTTGTCACGACTTTCCTCATGGGTAATCTCAGCGACAAGATAAACAAGCGTAAGGTGTTCATCTCCGTCGGCTACATAATCTGGGGCTTGACCGTTCTCGCGTTCGGTTTTATCACTAAAGATAACGTCGCGACGCTTTTCGGTATCGACAAGTCAAACATCGCCGCCGTCGTCACCGCCACCTCGGTCACGGTCATCGCCATGGACTGTATTATGACGTTCATGGGTTCGACGAGTAATGACTCGGCGTTCAACGCGTGGGTCACGGATATCACGACCACGAGCAACAGAGCTACGGTTGAAAGCGTTCTTTCGATTCTTCCCGTCGCCGCTATGGGCGCCGTTATCGTTTTCGCGGGCTTCATCGCTCAGATAGGCTATAAGACATTCTTCTTCGTCATCGGAGCAATGGTTATCATTGCCGGTATAATCGGTTTGTTCACCCTGACCGACACGGGCAGCGGTGTCAAGAAGAACGACAACTATTTCAAAGAGCTGTTCTACGGCTTCAGACCGTCTGTCGTCAAGGCTAATTCAAAGCTTTATCTCACACTTGCGGCTATATGCATATATTCCATAGCCATTCAGGTCTGGTTCCCGTATCTTCTCATATATATGGATCATCGCCTCGGCTTCAATGTTGAAAGCCTTATGCAGTATATCAGCCTGCCTGTTATTCTCGGGCTTGTTGTCGGCGTTGCGGCTATCGTCGCCGTGCTTATTCTCGGCGGAAAGCTCATCGACAAAAAGGGCAAGGATAAGCTCGTCTTTATCTGCGCCGCTCTGTTTGTCGTCGGCCTTGTTTTAGCGTCGTTCGCCAAGAGCATACTCGTCTTCCTTGTCTGCGCTATACCTCTTCTTATGGGCTACGCTTTCATGGGTATCATGCTCAACGCTTCGATAAGAGACTTCACGCCCGAAGACAAAGTCGGACTTTTCCAGGGCGTCAGAATGATATTCTTCGTTCTCATCCCCATGGTCGTCGGCCCCTATATCGGCGACTTGGTCTGCTCGCTTTCGAAGTCGGGACAGTATGTCAACGAGCTCGGCGAGGCGGCTTATGAGCCCGCTCCGGCGATGTTCATTGCGGCGGCTGTCGTCGCGGCATTCATGTTCATCCCTCTCGCGATCCTCAAGAAGAAGGGATTCGCGGTCGAGGCGAAGAAGGAAGAAGTTTCAGCCGAATAATACTATTTTAATGTACGATCGGTCAGGGTGCGGACTTCAGGCTATGAGGTCGCCCCTGACCTTGTTCAATGTCCGAAATGAGACAGAACGGAGGGATAGATATGAATTTTGAACAGGCGACGGATTATATATTCTCATTTTCGTCTCTCGGCGCGAGGCCGAGCCTTGACAGAATAAAAGAGCTTATGAAACTTTCGGGCGATCCGCAGAACTCCTTCAAAAGCGTCCATGTCGCCGGAACGAACGGCAAGGGCTCCGTCGCAACATATATATCCTCCGCCTTGACAGAGAGCGGATATAAAACGGGGCTTTACACTTCGCCGCATGTCGTTTCATTCTGCGAACGCATTAAAGTCGACGGAGAAATGATATCCGAGTCCGATGTCGCGAGGATAACCGAAAGCCTTATTCCGCTTGTAGATATGATGGAAGAAAAGCCGACCGCCTTTGATCTGATAACCGCCGTGTGTTTCATATATTTCCGCGAGCAGGGGTGCGACTTCGCCGTTCTTGAATGCGGTCTCGGCGGAAAATTCGACAGCACGAATATCGTTTCCCCCGAACTGAGCGTTCTGTGTTCAATATCGCTCGACCATCTCGGCGTACTCGGAAACAGCTTGTCGGAGATAACAAGCGAAAAATGCGGAATAATAAAATGCGGTACGCCCGTAGTGAGCTATCCGTTTAAAGCTTCGGACGATGTTTTTAATCCGCAGTCGCCCGAGAGTGCGGAAACAATAACCGAGACGGCGAAAGATAGAAACAGCCGACTTATTGCCGCCGACCCCGCTATGATAAGCTCGTCTCATATCGGCGAACACGGAACGGAAATAACGGTTGACGGCTTAACGCTTAAAACAAGACTTGTCGGCGTTCACCAAAAGGCGAATATGCTGACGGCTTATACGGCTTTGAAAGAGCTTTCGGATAAGTTTTCGATATCGGACGAAAGTATAATATCGGGCTTTATGAAAGCCGATATTTCGGCGAGGCTCGAACGGGTTCACGATAACCCTGCCGTCATAGTCGACGGCGGACATAACGCCGACTGCGCCAAAGCTTTAAGACTGTATATAGAAAAAGAGTTTTCGAACGAAAAGCTGACAGCCGTTATCGCCATGATGCGCGATAAACAGTGCGACAGGGTTCTCGAAGAAACCGCAGGGCTTTTCGAAAATATTATCGTCACGCAGGTAAGCTCGGACAGAGCTTGCAGCGCAGATGAACTCGCGAAAAAGGCAGCCGCTTTCAATAAAGCTGTCACTTCGGAAAGCGAAGCGCGTACCGCAATAAAAAAGGCTCTCGATATCGGAAACACCGTTTTTGTGTTCGGATCTTTCTATTTAGCAGGCGAAGCAAAAGAATATTTTTCACATTGACATATTAAGACACCATTTTTAATTAAAATCCTCTATTCTAATGTTCAGGTTCATTGGAATAGAGGAATTTTTTGCTATTTTCCGTGCAAACTAAAAGGGAGGAATATGAACATGGCTGCACAGATTATATACGAAAAGGACAGAATGACGGTTCGCCTTGAGGGCGATCTCGACCACCACAGCGCGGCGATAATCAGGGCGGGGATAGACGACGCCATACTCGTCAACCGACCGAAAACGCTCGCCCTGGATTTCGGAGGGATAACTTTCATGGACAGCTCCGGAATAGGGCTTGTTATGGGGCGGTACAGGTTGATGCAATCGCTCGGCGGCGAGATCGTCATGCAGAACCTGCCCGAAAACATAAGAAAGGTCATGCGCCTGGCAGGGCTTGAAAGATTGGGACGAATGGAAGAAACGGAGGCAACGGTATGAAAAGCTTGAACGAAATGAGAATGACGATTGAAAGCCGATCGGTGAACGAGGGCTTCGCGAGGGTGGCGGTCGCCGCTTTCGCCGCCCAGCTCGACCCGAATGTCGAGGAGATAAGCGATGTCAAAACCGCGGTCAGCGAGGCGGTCACGAACTGCATCGTCCACGCGTACCCGAAATCGGTCGGGAAGATATACATATCTGCGGCGATCTATGAAAACGGCGTTATCCGAATAAAAATCAGGGATAACGGCGTGGGTATACCCGATGTCAAAAAAGCGATGGAACCGCTTTATACCTCGCTCGGCGGCGAAAGGGCGGGTCTCGGCTTCGCTGTCATGGAGAGCTTCACCGATAAGGTAAAAGTTCGCTCGACCGTGGGCAGAGGAACGACGGTCACTCTCGAAAAGAAGATGCGCGGCAGAGATGAATAATTCCCGAGGAGGAGATATTTTGCCACAGGTTCTTATCAGGAGAGATGAGCTTATCACCGAGAATTTCGGCTTGGTTCATTCCTGCGCCAACAAATTCAGAGGCAGGGGAGTGGAATACGACGATCTTTATCAGGCCGGATGCGTCGGGCTTATCAAGGCGGCGGATAATTTTGATCCCGAGAGGGGTTTTGCCTTTTCGACGTACGCCGTACCCGTTATCTTGGGGGAAATCAGACGGATATTCCGAGACGGCGGCTCAGTCAAAGTCGGCAGAGCGCTTAAGGAGAAGGCGCGAAAGGCTATCAGGGAAAAAGAAAAACTCGCCGTCTCTCTCGGCAGAGAGCCGACCATAACCGAGTTCGCCAATCATATAGGCGTCGATATAGCCGAAGCCTCGGAGCTGATAACCGTCTCCATGCCGACCGTTTCGCTGACAGCCGACGACGAAAACGGGAGCGGTCAGATAGACGTTCCGACGCCGCCGCCCGAAGAAACGCTGTCGGATAAGATAGCCCTGTCGCAGATATTGCATACCCTGCCCGAAGAGGACAGAAAGCTCATAGAACTCAGATATTTCAAGGGCATGACCCAGGTCAAAACCGCCGAAGAAATGAATATGTCGCAGGTTCAGGTGTCGAGAAAGGAAAAAGCGCTCTTACTTAAAATGAGAAAAATCATGATGGGATAGAACCGTACCGCCGCAAAGCTTTTCCGATCCGATCGGAAAAGCTTTGCGGCTTCTTGCCTTTCTCCCCTTTGAAAATTCGTTCTTATCGAAGTCCGCCGACCGTGCACAAATGCGCACGGTCGGCTTCTTCCCCTCGCAACATTTCGATTTGATTTGACACGGCGGCCGAAAAGTGATAATATAAAGAGTATTAAAAATAGGGGGATTGTTTTATGCAAAAACGAAACTACGGCCTTTTCACAGCCATAACGATGATCATGGGTATCGTTATCGGCTCGGGAATTTTCTTCAAGGCCGACGACATCCTTACATATGCTAAGGGAAATGTGACGCTCGGCGTTGTCATTTTCTGCGTTGCGGCTATTGCGATAGTTTTCGGCTCGCTGTCGATTTCTCAGCTTGCCACAAGAACGGACAAGCCCGGCGGCTTGGTTTCCTACGCCGAAAGCTTTGTCGGCATGGGCACCGCAACCGTTTTCGGATGGTTTGAGACGTTTCTCTATCTGCCGACGCTCTGTGCGGTCGTTGCGTGGGCTTCGGGAATTTATGTCAGCCAGCTTATGGGCTATACCGATTTCTCCGTCGGAAGAAACACGATAATCGGAGCGATCGCCATAACCGTTTTCTATTTCTTCAACACGCTTTCGGCGAAGCTCGGCGGACTTTTCCAGAACGCTTCAATGATAATCAAGCTCATACCGCTTGTTCTTATCGCCGTTCTCGGTCTTGCGCTCGGACATCCGGCTCAGACGGTTTCCGAAAGCTATAAAACATTTTCTCAGTCCGTCGGCGGACTCGGCTGGATAGCCGCTTTCGGCCCCGTCGCGTTCTCGTTTGACGGCTGGATAGTTTCCACTTCGATATGCCACGAGATAAAGAACAGCAAGAAGAACCTCCCGATCGCGCTTTCGATAGCGCCGATAGCCGTTCTCGCCGTTTATCTTGCCTATTTCATAGGAATTTCCTCGTACGTCGGACCTGAAGCTATATTGGAACACGGCGACTCGGCGGTATATATCGCGGCTGAAAGATTTTTCGGCTCATGGGGCGCAAAAGTCACGCTCGTCGCGGTCGTCATCTCGATTTTGGGAACGGTCAACGGCGTCGTACTCGGACTTATCAGACTTCCGTATTCTCTCGCTTTGAGAAACATGATGCCCTGCTCGCACGTATTCAAAAAAGAATGCAAGAAACTCGGCGGAATGCCCGTCAATTCGTCGATACTTATATATTGTCTGTCGATGTTCTACCTTCTGGTTCATCACCTGCTGACCTCAAGCGGAGTGTTCGGCAGCCATGATATATCGGAAATATCGATCTGTATGCTCTATATGCTCTATATAATCCTTTATGTTGCGGTCATCAGACTTTGCAAAAAAGGCGAGATCAAGAGCAAATTCCTCGGCTACGTCGTACCCGTGCTTGCCATAATCGGCTCGCTGATAATCTTCTCCGGCGCGGTCACTTCGATGATATTCCTTCTCTATGTCGCTATCTGCGGCGCGTTCATCGCAGGCAGCTTCATATATTACAAAACGCACAAAAACGTTATCAAGTAAAAAGGATATGTGTAAGATGAGATCTTTAAGAAAAACTTTGCCTTTAATAGCTATTATATTGATACTGCTCGGCCTGTGCGCTTGCGGAAGTTCCGTCAAAAGCAGTAGATATGAGCTGTCAGGAAGCACTTTGACTGCCGAAAAAAAGACAGCGTACGCTCAGGCAAGGCAATTCGGCGCAAAACTTAAAGTCGCAAGTTCTTCTATGGTTGAGCTTTACTTCGACGAAGCCTCGGGCGATGTCGCCGTCAGAAACGCGACCACGGGCAAGTGGTGGTATTCTCTGCCCGAAAAGTATGTTCAGGGCGGAAAGCTTCTTCCGAGTGTTTTGTCGGCTCAGGTCGTTTTCGAGGGAAAGCTTATCGAGCTTAACAGCTGCGTGAACGCAAACGATCATGTCAAGGTCACGGGCGAAAAGATCGAAAACGGCGTCAGAGCCAAATATACTCTCAAGTATAAACTTGACGACGACAGAATGATAAGCTTCGCTGTCCCCGTCGAATACACCCTGACGGACGGTAACTTCTGCGCTAAGATCGATTGCGCTTCAATTGAAGATCTCAGCTCGGCTCAGGGAGCCGTTATAACAAAACTCAGACTTCTCGACTTCTTCGGCTCGAGCACAACGGCGGGAAATAACGAATACCTGCTCGTACCCGATAATTGTGGCGGTATAATTAAAACGGCGAAGGCGACCGAGAAGTTCAAGGATATGTCGCTTAAGGTCTACGGCGACAGCGATGGCAACAGCGCTGTTATCGGCGCGTTCGGCGTCAAGAGAGATAACGACGCTTTCGTATGCATCATCAGAAAAGGCGACGCTCTTGCCACCGTCAACGCAGGCACAGCTAAGAGCGAATCCAAGTATAATAAGGTCGGCGCGCAGTTTGATATAACAGAAAGCAAGACATTCACAAAGAAAGACAAAGCCTATATATCTGTCTCAGGCAAGACATATGACGGCAGTATCGAGCTTTGCTACCGATTCCTTTCGGGCGACAACGCAACTTATTCGGGAATGTCCGTCGCCTGCCGCGAACAGCTTATAAGAGACGGCGTTCTCTCGACGGGAACGGTCGAAACCGACGGCGACCTGCCGATGGTGCTTTCGGTTCTGGCGACGGCGAACACCGAACCGTCAAAACTCTCTGTCCTGACGACGTTCGAACAGCTTCAGGATATGCTGACCCACCTTAAAAGCAAGGGCTTCAGCAACATCTATGTCAAATATATGGGCGCGCTTTCGGGCGGCGATAATCAGCGCAATGTCTCGGGCGTCGAATTTCTGAAGTCTCTCGGAACAAGCGAGAACTACGACGAGCTGACAAATTATATGTCGGCGCAGAACCTGACTCTGTTCACCGACATCAAGTGCCTGACGATCCCGAAGAGTGCGACAAGAGCATCAAAATACGCGCAGGATGTCATGAACGACAACGTCTCCGTCAGCGAGGAGAACGGTTTTTCCGTCAAAAATGAGCGGGATGTTATCGGCTTTAACGTCATTGAGGATAACGTCATATCGCTTATCCGCTTTGCCAAGGATAATTCGCTCGGCGCTGTCAGCGTTTCCGACGCGGCTTCGTTCCTCTATTCGGATTATTCCGAGGGCGCGACGAGAGACGACGTCAAAAACGAGATCAGCGAAGAGATATCCTCCGTTTCGGGAACAAGCCGTCTCATGGTTTCCGTCGGAAACCTCTATGCGCTCA
>USMJ01000006.1 GCA_900555805.1 uncultured Oscillospiraceae bacterium
CTTAAGTCTTTCCACCGCTATGGGGTACTCCGCTCTGACATAAACATAACCCTCGGTTGCGCCCGTGGCATAACCGCAGATAGCCATAGCTTCGATGATACAGTGCGGATCGCCTTCGAGAACCGAACGGTCCATGAATGCGCCCGGGTCGCCCTCGTCGGCGTTGCAGACGACATACTTCTGATCGGCCTTGTTAGCCGCCGTAAAGCTCCACTTGAGACCCGTCGGGAATCCGCCGCCGCCTCTTCCGCGAAGGCCGGAATCCTTGACGACCTGGATAACTTCCTCGGGGGTCATTTCGGTCAGAGCCTTGCCGAGAGCGGCGTAGCCGTCGACCGCTATGTATTCGTCGATGCTTTCGGGGTTTATGACGCCGCAGTTGCGAAGAGCTACGCGGTGCTGTTTTTTATAGAAATTGGTATCGTTGAGCGAAACGATCTTGTGAGCTTCCTCAACATAATCTTCGCCGACATCTTTATAAACAAGTCTGTCGACCTGTCTGCCCTTGAGAAGATGTTCGGAGACTATCTCCTTGACATCGTCTTTCTCAACGCGGCTGTAGAATGTGCCGTCGGGATAGACTATAACAACGGGGCCTAAAGCGCAAAGACCGAAGCAACCCGTTCTGACGACCTTGACCTCGTTTTCGAGATCAAAGGCTTTAATCTGTTCTTCAAACTCTTTGATAAGAGCCGCGCTTCCGGAAGAAGTACAACCGGTGCCGCCGCAGATCAATACTTGAGCACGAATCATAAATTTATACCTCCAAATTAAACGTTATTGCTTATGGTGTATTCGCCTATAGGCTGACCGCCCTTGAGGTGCTTTTCGATGACCTCTTTGGCTTTCTCAGCCGTCATTTTAACGTATGTTATCTTGTCCTTGCCGGCTTCGAAGATCTCGACGACCGGCTCATACTGACAAATGCCGATGCATCCGGTCTGAGTGACCGTGACTTTATCGGCGAGTCCTGCCTCGTTGACGCCTTCGACGAAAGCGTTGAGAACGGGTCTTGCCCCTGCCGCAATACCGCAGGTTGCCATGCCGACGACAACTCTGATGTCGCCCGTGCCCTCGCGCATTACGACCTTATTCTGCATTTTTTCCTTAATAGCTGCAAGCTCTGCTAATGACTTCATAATGGGGATTCCTTTCTATATATTATCGTTATCGTTTTCTCCGTTATATTGCTCTTTGAGGTACGCGTCTATCCACGAAATGACTTCGAAGTTGTTAAGCGGTACGTCCCCGAGAATTTCTTTCAATTCGTCCGTGTGAAGCTCAACGGTTTTTTCTTTCATCTTATGGACGAAGTTCCATGATATCTGCGGCTGCCCCTGAATGAGCGTGACCGCAGTTGAAACTATATCTCC
This sequence comes from uncultured Oscillospiraceae bacterium, assembly GCA_900555805.1. Taxonomy (GTDB): domain Bacteria; phylum Bacillota; class Clostridia; order Oscillospirales; family Acutalibacteraceae; genus UBA6857. Next base: position 1,374 of record USMJ01000006.1, read on the forward strand.
GAGCGGAGTGAAGTCCATATGATTTTTATAAAACAGCGCGCGTGTTTTCGTTCCGTGGCTGTCGGGATAAGAAGAAACGTGTCTTGACGTTATTTCGACGTTTCCGCCCGTCTGTTCCGCCGCGAGTTTTAAAAGCGGTATGCCGAGCCCGACCTTTCTTGTCGTTCTCGTCGTGCAGAACGGGTCGGTGACGCTTCTGAGAAATTCAGGCGTCATTCCGCAGCCGTTATCCTCAACCGAAAAGACCAGCGTATCGTCCGTTTCTTCTATCGTTATGTCTATTTTGTCCGCGCCCGCCTTGACCGAGTTCTGAGCAATGTCAAGGATATTCAGCGATAATTCTTTCATTGCTTTTCACCTCTCAGAATCTCAAAAAGCCCGTGCCTGACGGCCTGCGAAGAATACGGCTCGTCGTCTATCTCGAAATAGGCGTCTTTGTCGCGAATGTCCCAAAGATAGTGGGCGTCGGAGGAAATTATTGTCCTCTTTCCGTCCAAGCCGTTATATTTTTTGATGTACGCGCCGACATTTTCCTTTCCGTGAAACTCAGCGCAGTTCACGGCGAGATCTTCGGGGAACACGCCGAGCGTGGCGATTATTCCGTTCGCCTGCCTGTCGACATGAGCCGGATAACACACGCCCTTAAAAAGTCCGACTGCGGCAGGGACCTGTTCCACCGACAGCTCGGTTGCGTTCGGAAGCAGGAACTCGTCCGTACCTATTATTTCGTCGTCTTCGTCTGTGACAAGCTGGTCGCCGAAGATGTCGGTTCGGTTTTTGATCCTTATCCTTTTCGAGTCGACGAATTCGCTAAACGCCATCGCGTCGGAAAGCTCCTCGAACAGGCATATCATGTGTATGTCCTCGGCGGTCGTCAGCTCCATGCCCGCGACGGGGATAAGCCCGTATTTCTTCGCCGCTTTGAAAAAAGCGGGGCAGTTTTTGCAGCTGTTGTGGTCGGTCAGAGCGACTATGTTAAGTCCGCCCAGAACCGCCATTCCGCAGATGTTGTTCGGGGTCATATCGTTGTCGGCGCATGGCGACAGACACGAATGGATATGAAGATCGTAGTAATATTTGTTCATTATATATTTTTGCCGATAAGAACGGCGGCATCATATGTCGTGAGGTCGGTTGACAGCACGTTAACGCCCTTTTCCTCGGCGGTCTTTATGACGCTTTCGTCAACGCTGACGCCCTCCGAAAGGACGATACAGGCGACGTCCGCCAAAGACGCGACCGCTATTATATTGACGTTCGACATAATGGTTATCCACGCGCAGCCCTCTTTGGCTCTGCCCATGACCCAGCTGAGAAGGTCGCCTGCGTAGCCGCCCGTGACCTCTTTTCCTCCGTCGGGAAGCGCAACCGCCTTGAAGCCGCATTTCGCCGAAAGCTCGTTAACTGTCATTTCTGTTCCTCCTTGCCGATCTTATTCTGTTTGTTTTCGAGAACGACGCACTTGCTGTCCGGGCTTATCTTTCCTCTGACGAGATCCTCGGCGAAGGCTCGGCAAGTCGGCGAGCCGCACGCGCCGCAGTCTATGCCCGGGAGCGTCTGTCTTATCTGCTGAATCTGAGACATCATTCTCATGGATTCGCCCATGTTGTTGCTCAGTCTGTTTATAGGCGTATATGACGGGAAAGTGTTAAGGAAATACTCCTCGGGAACGAACTGTTCATCCGCCGAAAGATGATTTCTCGAAACGGGCAGGTATCTTCTGACCGTCTGAAGTCTCGTCTTGGCTATGAACGGGTTTTCAATCGTCATAACTCCGCCCACACAGCCGCCTATACAGGCGTTGAGCTCAACAAATTCAAGCTGGGGAATGTTTCCGTTTTCTATCTGGTCGAGAACCTGTATGCAGTTCTCTATGCCGTCGGCGGCGAGATATCTGTCGTTGAATAGAGCCGACGCTTCTCCCCCGCTCGTCGCCCAGCCTATGCCGATAACTCCGGCTTCGGTTTCCGCCTCGGGCGCTTTGTCCTTTTTCATGGCGCCGACGAGAAGAAAATATATTTCGCTGAGCGAGACGACGACATTTATATTGCTCTTATAGTCGCCGTATCCGTTTCTTATGTAGCTGACCTTAGCCGCGCAGGGCGATATGAAGAATATGCCTATATCCTCATCCTTAAGCTCGGGATGCTCTCTCTTGGCTTTCGCTCTCGCGAGTATAGCCGCGACCTCCATCGGAGGCAGAAGCGGCATGACATTATCCTTGAGATAAGGAAATCTCAGAGCGATCAGCCTTGATATGACCGGACACGCAGATGAGATGACCGGCTTTTTGATACCTTCCATCTTAAGATAAAGTCTGGTGTACGCCGAAACAAGTTCAGCCGCCTTAGCGACTTCATAGACATCGTCGAAACCGATATCGCGAAGTCCCTGAATGACGAAATTCACATCTTCAAGCCCGTCGAACTGACCGAACAGAGCCGGGGCCGGCAGGGCGATCTTCCATTTATAATGGAGATAGTGTTCAAACTTCGAACACATCGCCTTTTTCGCCTTATGCTGACAGACTCTGATACATTCGCCGCAGTCGATACAGCGGTCGGTGTTAATGTGAGCGTGGCCGTCTTTTATTCTTATCGCTTCTGTCGGGCAGTGCCTTATGCAGGTCGTGCAGCCCGTGCATTTTTCGACGTCAAGCTCAACGGAATGTCTGTAATAATTCATACTCATCACCTGTCGAGGTTGACGAACATCGTTATTTTCGTTCCCTTGCCGACCTCGGTATCGATATGCATTTCGTCGGTGTACCTCTTCATATTCGGCAGACCCATGCCCGCGCCGAAACCGAGAGAACGAACCTGATCGGACGCCGTGGAATACCCCTCCTGCATAGCAAGAGCGACATCTTTGATGCCGGGGCCCTCGTCCGTCAGAACGATTTCTATTTTATCCTCGTATACATTGACATCGGCTTCTCCGCCGCCTGCGTGTATCACCATGTTTATCTCGCCCTCATACATAGCGATCGAAACCTGCCTGATGATATCCGGTGAAAGTCCGAGCTGGCGGAGATTTCTCTTCACACTCGCCGAAGCCTGACCGGCTGAAGTGAAATCGGTACCGTCAACATCAAAATGGAATGTCAGTGAATCGCTCATATCCGCCTGCTTTCTCCCACAAGACCGTTTGAATAAAGCTTTCCGCAAGCTTCATACATGCGAAGCGGAGTTTTCAGAACAACTATTCCGCTTTCTTTCGCAAGCTCGATCATTTCAGGGGTAGGCTGCTTGCTTCTGACGAACACGATACAGATCATATCCATCATTTCGGCGGTCCTGACGACCTGCGAGTTGACAAGACCCGTTAAGAGCACAGCCTGATTTTTAACATAAGCGAGAACATCGCTCATCATATCGCTTCCGCAAGCCGAGGAGACGTCTTTATCAAGATCTTCCTCGCCGCAGACAACTTCGGCATTCAAGAGTTCTTTAACAGTGCTTATTCTCATAGTGATTATCCCTTTGCGATTATTTATACTTTTCGAGAATGCCCTTGACATCGGCGGCGACAAGACGACCGTAGACATCGTCGTTGACCGTCATAACCGGTGCAAGACCGCAAGCGCCTATACAGCGGCAGGCGGTGACGGAATAAACGCCGTCCTCCGTGCATTCTTCAGGCTCGATTCCGAGTTCCTTACAGATCTCGTCGAGTATTTCCTGCGAGCCTTTGACATAGCAGGCTGTTCCGAGGCAAACCGAGATATTGTATCTGCCCTTGGGCGACAATGCAAACTGCGCGTAGAACGTTGCAACGCCGTAGACCTTTTCAAGCGGCACACCCATGCCGTTGGCGATCTCGTTCTGAACCTCGAACGGAAGGTAGCCGTAGATACGCTGCGCTTCCTGCATAACGTGCATCAACAGGCTCTTATCATCCTTGCATTCGCTGATGATCTGCTGCAGCTCGTCATGCTGTTCGGTTGTGTCCTTAAAAGGAATTTTGCTAATCTTCTTTAGCATAAATTTTCCTCCCTCTCAGATAATAGATTCTTGATTGGCTGTTTAGCTCGTTATTTTCTTAACAAAGTATAAACTTCCACAATAGGCATTATATCAGAGAAATAGCAAAAAATCCAGTATTTGAAGCGACAAATTTGGCTAATTTGCGTGAATATAGAAGATTTTTGTTTTTGGTACGGGGGAGTGAGTGCGAACGGAAAAAAAGCGGTCGGTTTTGAACCGCCGCTTTTAAGCTTCAGATGCAGATCATTTATGTCAGAGACCGAAGATAAATCTCCAATATACTCAAAGCCGTCTCTCTTTCTTTCGGCGAACACTGCGAAAGTCTCTGCATGATTTTTTCTTGCTTTCGCTCTATGGTCGATTCTTCGGTGAATATCTCATCCGGTGTGATGTGCAAAGCCTCACATATTTTCAGAACGGTTTCCGTTCTCATATTGACACAGCCTCGTTCGATATCGGCATAAGTGCGGTCGGAAAGGCCTGCGGTTTCGGCAACCTCGGCTTGGGTGAGACCTATCTTTTTTCTTATGGCAAGAAGTTTGTTGCCTATGGCTCGCATATCAAAAATAAGCATTATTCTTCCTCCTGCATATCATATATAGACATATTACTTCCTAAATGCATTGACACACAGGAACTATTCATGTATAATCTTATGAAGAATAGTTCCTATTTTAAGAGCTTTGCAGTCTTATGTAGGAAAACGCAAAAGGAGGGCAGGTAAGGTTTCTGCAAAACCGAACATTTTAAATCAACGAAAGGAAAAAACGAACATTATGAAAAAATCTATCAAAAGAGTTATTGCATATATTATGGTCGTTTTGACTCTGATATGTGCAATGCCGACCACCGGATTTATCGGACAGGATTCAGGTCTCAAGGCGAATGCGGCGACAAACGGACATACTGTGCAGGACGCAATTGCATGGGTAAGATCTCAAGTCGGTAAGTCACTCGACTATGACGGAGTTTACGGCGCGCAGTGTGTTGATCTTATCAAATATTATTACGCTTATTTAGGTTGCGCCAACTATGCACGGGGAAACGGCTGCGATTATGCATATAACACATTGCCTCCCGGATGGAACCGTTATCAGGGAGTACAACCTCAGCCCGGAGATATTCTTGTATACTCCGGAACTTCAGGCAACCCATACGGTCATGTTGCTATTTATGAGGCAGATCGAGTAACATATCATCAGAACTTTAAAAATCAGCAGTTCGTTGTATGCGTAACATATATCCCCTATAACTGGTCCGGCAGCTCATATTGGGGTGTAATTCGTCCTGACTTTTTCACACACACTCACTCATATCGGGCAACAATAACCAAATCCCCCACATGTACAACAACAGGCATTAGAACCTACACCTGTTCATGCGGAGCCAGTTATACAACTACTATAGCTGCGACAAACCATGCAACCCGATGTTCAGTTGTCGGCACAGCTCCAACCTGTACCAGAAATGGTTACACAGAAGGCGTATACTGTTTAGACTGCGGATTTTTTATTTCAGGTCATGAAAGAATTTTGGCGCTCGGTCATAATTACGGAAAATGGACGGTCGCGAATAAAGCCACTTGTACAGAAACAGGCACCGAGGAGAGAATCTGTTTTAGATGCGGCGATACTGAATCCAGATCATCACCGGCACTTGGACATAATTACAGTGACAAGTGGACAATTGACAAAAATGCGACCTGCAATAAACCGGGGGAAAAATCGCATCACTGTACACATTGCGGTGCAAAGAAAGATGTAACGGCAATTGCTACCCTCGGTCACAAATACACCACAACAACCGCCAAATCCACCCTCGCAAGAGACGGTTCAACCGTAACCAAATGCACGGTCTGCGGAGCGGTAAAGTCAAAGACAGCGATAGCATCTGTTAAGACAATTTCACTTTCAAAGACAAGCTTCACCTACAACGGCAAGGTTCAAAAGCCGTCCGTAGTCGTCAAAGACCGCACAGGCAAGACCCTTAAGAACGGCACAGACTATACGGTCAAGTATTCATCGGGCTGTAAGAATGTCGGTCAGTACACCGTAACTGTCACATTCAAAGGCAAATACAGCGGTACAAAGACACTGACATTCAAAATAGTTCCCAAGGGAACATCAATCTCCAAACTCACGGCAGGCAAGAAGCAGTTCACCGCAAAGTGGTCGGCGCAAACCGCCCAAACCACAGGCTACGAACTTCAATACAGCACTTCGTCAAGCATGAGCGGAGCGAAGAAAGTCACCGTCGGAAAGAACAAGACCACTTCTTCGACAGTCAAAAAGCTCAAAGGCGGAAAGAAATACTATGTCCGCGTCAGAACATATAAGACCGTCAAAGTGAACGGAAAGAGCGTTAAGCTTTATTCATCATGGTCAAATGTCAAGAATGTCAAGACGAAATAACTTTTCGTTTCCCTGTCGAATAAATTTTTAATTGAACGAAAAAGGTACGCCCCGCAGTCAGTCGGGGCGTACTTTATAAAACAAACCGAACCAAAATGAAAAAGCGCCGATCTTTCGGCGCTTCTTCCTGTGAACCTCCTGCATGGGAGGTTATTTTTTATCTCATTTGATCTCGATCTTCTTGACCGGCTCTTCTTTGTCTTCTTTCTTCGGGAGAGTCAATTCAAGGACACCGTTCTTGAAGGACGCATCAATCGCGCTTTCATCAATGTTCGTGACATCAAAGCTTCTTGAGAACGAACCGTATGAACGCTCACGTCTGATGTAGTTGCCTTCCTTATCCTTCTTGTCGTTCGACTCCTTGTGCTCCGCGCTTATGGTGAGCATACCGTCTTTAAGGTCGATGTTGATGTCGCCCTTCTCGAATCCGGGGAGTTCAGCTTCAAGAACAAACTTGTCGCCGAGATCTCTGATATCGGTCTTGAACGCTTCAAAAGCTCTGGGTGAGAAGAAGCTTCTCTCGAAATCCTCAAGCTCCTTAAAGGGGTTGTAGTAGCCAACGTTATTATTTCTTCTTTCATAGGGTGTTAAACCAAACATAATAAATACCTCCGTTCGGGCGTTTGCCCGTCTTATTTGAATTTTTCATTTTGCTGAAAGGGCGGCCGCTCGGTGCGGTTCGGATCTTTCTTTCTCGGACCCTCTCCGTGTCCCTCGCTCTCTCTTCTCTTTCATTGTCTACAGTATAGCCCTTGATTGTGTCTTTTCAATAGCAAAGTGATTAACAATTTGTTAATATTAGCACTTATTACAAGAGAGTGCTAAAACTGCGAACATTTTTCCTGAAAGTACGGTTTGAACGGATATTCTTGCCGTATTTTTCATTTTTCCTTGAAACCGCTCTCTTTTTGTGGCATAATAAAGGATAACCTGAAAAAAACATCTTATTCAAGGGGGTTCACAAATGAACGAAAATGTCATAAACGAACTGAAATCAATCGACGAAAACAAGCGACTTCAAAATATAGAAAAAGCTCTGAAAAAGGGCGTCTTTATTCCCTGTACGCACGGAGTTATCATCGGCGACGAAGCTGAGCTGAGCGCAGGCTCGCTCGTACTCGAGGGAAGTATTATAATCGGAAACTCGTCCGTCGGCGAGGGAAGCGTGATAGGCCCGAACACCCTGCTTTATAATATGAAGGTCGGCAAGAACACCCACCTCAACGCTTTTCAGGGCTACGACGCCGAGGTCATGGACGGCTGCAATATCGGACCGTTCGTCCATGTCAGACCCAACAGCGTTATCAGAAATTCGGTTCACCTCGGAAACTTCGTCGAGGTCAAGAACTCGGATATCGGCGAACACACCAGCGTTTCTCATCTGACCTATGTCGGCGACAGCGACGTCGGACAGCATGTCAACTTCGGCTGCGGCTGCGTGACGGTCAACTTCAACGGAAAGACCAAACACAGAACCAAGGTCGGAAACCACTGCTTCATCGGCTGTAACACCAACCTTGTCGCTCCCGTCACAATAGGCGATTACGGCTACACGGCGGCAGGCTCGACCATAACCGACGACGTCCCCGACAACGCGCTCGCCATAGCCAGAGCCAGACAGGTCAACAAGCCGAACTGGGTGCTTAAAAAGAAACCTTACAGAGGAATGGAATAATGATATTTAAGTTTAAAGAGAAATCCGGAGCTTTCGAGTATCTTATAGTCGGTCTCGGAAACCCCGGGAAAAAGTATGAATTCACAAGACATAACGCAGGATTTCTGTTTGTTGATATCCTGTGCGAGAAGTATAATTTCAAGGTCGACAGACTGAAGTTCCATGCTCTGACGGGCGAAGTGAGAATAGGCTCTCACCGCTGTCTCGTCATGAAGCCGAACACGATGATGAACCTAAGCGGAGAGGCGGTCAAAGCCGCCTGCGACTTCTATAAGATTCCGCCCGAAAATGTGATAGTCGTCTTTGACGATATCAGCCTCGACATCGGAAAGCTTCGCATCCGCCGCAAAGGCTCGGCAGGCGGCCACAACGGAATCAAGAGCATAATCGCCTGCCTCGGCTCGGAAAATTTCCCGAGAATAAAGCTCGGCGTCGGTGCTAAGCCGCACCCTGACTACGACCTCGCCGACTGGGTTCTTTCGACTTTCACCAAAGACGAAGCCAAACATCTCAGAGAAGCTGTCGATAACGCCTGCGGCGCGGTGCCGTTCATTCTCGACGGCGACTTCGAGACCGCTATGAGCAAATTCAATTCATAAAGCCCGACCGTACAGGGCTTTAAGGAGATCAATATGTCCTGTTACACAAAAGTTCTTTCACAAAGCGCAGAATTCAAAAAAATCCTGTCCGCTGTCGAAGCGGGCAGACTTCCCATGGGCGTTTTGGGCTTGAGCAATGTCCATAAGTCTCACTATATTTCTTCGGTATGCGCCGACACGGGCAAAAAAGCCCTGATAATCTGCCCCGACGAAAGTCAGGCGACGAAACTCGTCGGAGATCTGAACGCGTTTTCTTCGGGGGCGTATCTTTATCCGTCGAGGGATTTCAACTTCCATTCGGCTGAAAGCCAGTCGAGAGAGTTTGAACAGACAAGGCTCGGAGCGCTGATGAAGATAGTCACCGGGGAATATAATTATATAGTATGCTCATGTCAGGCGGCTATCCAGCTGACGATTCCGTTCGAGGAGCTTAAGAAACGCTCGGTTCTTCTTTCGACCGGCGAGAGCGTGGGACTTGAAAAGACGGTCGCCGCGCTTATCGGCGCAGGCTATGTCAGAAGCGAGCAGGTCGACGGCGTGGGTCAGTTCGCCGTCAGAGGCGGAATTCTCGACTTTTTCCCGTCGCATACGCAAAGCCCCGTCAGAGTTGAATTCTGGGGAGACGATGTCGATTCGATGACGCTGTTTGACATCGAGACTCAGAGAAAGACGGATATAATAGATAAGGTCGAGATAATCCCTGCGACGGAGATTTTGTTTTCTTCAAGGCAGGAGCTTATCGACAGACTTGAAAAATTCAGAGAAACAGTCAAGGGCAAGGGCAGCGTCAACGCCAAAAAGCATATTGACGCAGACCTCGATAAGCTGAAAAACGGGGTCGACCTTGGATCTTACGATAAATATCTCAAGCTGGCGTACGACAAACCCGAGACAATATTCGACTACACATTCGAAGACCTGCTGTTTGTCAGCGAAAGCTTTTCCTGCAAGACGAGAACACAGGACTATATCAAGCGCTTCAACGAGGATGTCAAGCTCTTCTTCGAGGACGGAACGCTCACCAAGGGGCTCGACGAATATCACATAGACTTTAACGAAAGCCTGAAATACTACGAAGAGATGGGCGCGGTCTATCTCGACAATCTTTCGCGCGGAAGCTTCGACACGCCCATCAAGGACTTGGTCAGCGTAAGGGCGCAGCAGAATTCAAACTGGGACGGAACTCTCTCGACGTTGACGGAGGATATTCTTCCGGCGATGAATAGGGGGTACACCTGCGTTGTGCTCGCAGGAACCGAGAAGGCGGCGAAGGAGCTTTGCTACGACCTTGAAAGCGACGATGTGAAGGCGCTATACTTCGCCTTGCCGCCGGCGGAATTTCCGAAGAACACGGTCAGCGTTCTTCCCGGCGGAATGAGCGCAGGATTCGAATATACCGACTTGAAATTCCTGCTCGTTTCGTTCGGCAGGAGCTTTTCCGCCGTCAGCAAAAAGCGGCGCAAAAAAGCCGTCACCCAAGGCAAGAGCATACACTCTCTCGAGGAGCTTCATGTCGGCGACTATATAGTCCACGCCACCCACGGTATAGGCGTGTTCGACGGCATACACAAAATGCAGATAGGCGGCATAACCAAGGACTATATAAAGATCCGCTATGCCAAACAGGATGTTCTGATGATCCCCGTCACGCAGCTTGACCTTGTGGCGAAATATATCACCCCCAACGGCGAAAACGCTAAGGTCAAGATCAACCGTCTGGGTACGGGCGACTGGGAGAAAACGAGGAACAAGGTCAAGGGCGCCGTCAAGGATATGGCGGCGGAGCTGACAAGACTTTACAGCATCAGAATGAACAGCGAGGGCTACGCCTTTTCGCCCGATATAGATATGCAAAGCGACTTCGAGCGCCGTTTCGAGTTCGACGAAACCGAGGATCAGCTCACGGCGGTCAACGAGATAAAACACGACATGGAACAGCCGCACCCGATGGACAGACTTCTCTGCGGCGATGTCGGCTTCGGCAAGACCGAGGTCGCGCTCAGAGCCGTTTTCAAGTGCATCGCCGACGGAAAGCAGTGCGCGATACTCGTCCCGACGACGATTCTCGCGTTTCAGCATTATCAGACCATCATGAAGCGCTTCGACGGCTTCCCGGTCGAAATAGAAATGCTCTCGCGTTTCAGAACGCAGGCGGAGAGAGAGAAGATAAAAAAGGGCCTCAAGCGCGGCTCAATAGATATAGTTGTCGGTACACACAGTATCATCGCGAAGAACGTTGAGTTTAAGGATCTCGGCCTGCTCGTCGTCGACGAAGAACAGAGATTCGGCGTGGCGCAGAAAGAGAAGCTCAAGGAGAAGTTCCCGACGGTCGATGTTCTGACGCTTTCGGCGACGCCGATTCCCAGAACGCTCAATATGGCTATGAGCGGAATCAGGGATATGTCGATTCTCGAAGATCCGCCGATGGACAGACACCCTGTCCAGACCTATGTCATTGAGCATGACGACGGAATCATCGCTCAGGCGATAGAGAGAGAGATCCGCCGAGGCGGTCAGGTCTATTATCTATATAACAGAGTCGACGGGATAGAGAAAAAAGCCGCCAAGATAAAGGAACTTGTTCCCGAAGCGAGAATAGGCATAGGCCACGGAAAAATGAACGAGGATGAACTCAGCGAAGTCTGGAGACAGCTTCTTGAGGGCGAAATAGACGTCCTCGTCTGCACAACTATAATCGAGACGGGCGTCGATGTTCCCAACGCGAACACGCTTATAATCGAAGATGCCGACAAACTCGGCATCGCCCAGCTTCACCAGATAAGGGGCAGAGTAGGCCGTTCGGCGCGCAGAGCTTTCGCGTACCTCACATTCAGACCTGACAGAGAACTCAGCGAGATAGCGAGGCGCAGACTCAACGCCATAAGAGAATACACCCAGTTCGGCTCGGGCTTTCAGATCGCCATGAGGGACCTCGAAATAAGAGGAGCCGGCAACGTCCTCGGCGCTCAGCAGCACGGACACCTCGCCGCCGTCGGATACGATATGTACCTGCAGCTTTTGAGCATGGCGGTCGAAGAAGAAAAGGGCGGCGTACCCGAAAAGAAAAAGAGCGAAAAGGAATGTCTCGTCGATCTTCAGATAGACGCGTATATCCCCGAAAAATATATCGACTCGATCAAGAACAGGCTCTATATGTATAAGCGCATAGCCGATATTAAAAACGAGGACGACGCGAGCGACGTTATAGACGAGCTTTGCGACAGATTCGGTGAGCCGCCGAAAGCCGTTCTCGGGCTTATAGACGTCTGCCTTCTTCGAAACAGCGCTTCTCAGCTCAACATTTATGAGATCATACAGAGGAACGGAGCGCTGCTTCTCTACAGCGACAACATCGACATGAACAAGGTCGGAAGAATGTCGCTCGTCTTGAAGGGCAGGGTCATGATAAGCGCAGGTATGAAGCCGTATATTTCGGTCAAGATAGCTCCGGGTCAGCAGCCGATAGACACGCTCAAACAGGCTATAAAAATTATGCAGATATGATTGACAAAAGCCGAAATACCCGTATAATCTAAATGTAAATGAAAATTCATCCAAAAGGAGTGTTAATCATGTTAATAAACCGTTCGGAAAACTTAGAGCCCGTCCATTCCGATATAAGAGGTCCTCTCTATATCGAAAGCCAGAGAATGGCTAAAGAGGGCATAAAGGTTCTCAGACTCAACACAGGCAACCCTGCCACATTCGGCTTCGGTATGCCCGACAGCGTCAGAAACGCTCTTCTCAACAACGCCGACAAGGCTGTCGCTTACTGCGACCTCAAGGGTATGCCCGCGGCAAGAGAAGCTATCTGCGAATACCACAAATCAAAGGGCGTTCAGGGAATCACACCCGACGACATCTATGTCGGAAACGGCGTCAGCGAGCTTGTTCTGATGTGCCTTTTGGCTCTTCTCAACAAGGGCGACGAAATACTCATGCCGTCGCCGAGCTATTCGCTTTGGTCAAACTCGGCCTACATAGCCGGCGGAAAGCCCGTGTTCTATACCTGTGACGAAAAGAATGACTGGTACCCCGACATCGCGGATATCAAGAGCAAGGTCACAAGCAAGACAAGAGCCATCGTTATCATAAACCCGAACAACCCGACGGGCGCTGTTTATCCGAAAGAGGTTCTCGAGGATATCATCAATGTCGCCAGAGAACATGACCTTCTCATCTTCTCCGACGAAATATATGACCGTCTCGTCATGGATGGCGTAAAGCACTATTCGACGGCGGCTCTCGCTCCCGACAGAATGGTCATCACCATGAACGGACTTTCAAAGTCACATATCATCTGCGGCTTCCGTTGCGGCTGGATGTGCATAAGCGGCTATAAGGGCAAGGCCGACGACTATGTTGAGGGTATCTTCCAGCTCGCGGCTATGAGACTTTGCTCGAACGCTCTGACCCAGCTCGTTATCCCCGCGGCTCTTGAAGACAACGCAAGCACTCAGGCTATGCTCGTTCCGGGCGGCAGACTTTATGAGCAGAGAGAAGCGACGATGCGCGAGCTCGCTAAGATCGACGGCATAAGCTGCATCAAGAACCACGGCGCGTTCTATGTCTTCCCCAAGCTTGACATAAAGAAGTTCAACATCACAAGCGACAAAAAGTTCGCTTTCGACTTCCTGCATGAGAAGCACATATTCATCGTTCCCGGTTCAGGCTTCGACTGGCCCGATCCCGACCACTTCAGAATAGTCATGCTTCCCGAGGCTCAGGAGATGGCTCAGGCTATCAGAGACTTGGGCGACTTCCTCAGCCACTACCGTCAGGATTGATAATAAGGTGAAATATTACAGGCGCCCGTTGGGGCGCCTGTGTTTTTTGCGGGGAGCGGGCGCTAAAGGCAAAACCCGCGCTTTGCTTGTCAAAGCGCGGTGCCGCAAGGCGCCGCAGGCGCCTTGCGGCGG
>USMJ01000007.1 GCA_900555805.1 uncultured Oscillospiraceae bacterium
GGGTTTATCTAAGCCGAGTCTTGTTCCCTGACCGCCTGCCAAGAGTACCGCGCCGACCTTCTGAGCGGCGAGGGCGTCTGTGCCCGCGAGTTCGAACTCCTGCTTTCTTTCCTCTATTTCTTCGACCGTCAGCGCGCCGAGGGGCTCGAACTTTCCTCTGTTCGCCATGACGTCGGAGGCGGAAAGAACCTCGAAGATACGCCAGTCTATGCTCGCTATCTGATCGAGCAGTTTTTTCTTTTCTTCGTCCGAAAGCTCGTCATAAAATCTTAAGACGTGCTCCTGTCCGTGTTCACGAAGCAGCTTTTCAGCCTGAATGTAATCCATGATTTTTCTCCTTTTTTAAACGTGAAGTATAAATTTATCCTGGTTCTTGTTGAACATGATAAGTCCGACCGTTGTCAGAACCACGCTGAAGCCGAACGCATAAAGACAGGTCGTAAGCTCCAGGGGTCTGGCGTAAAGAACGCAGTTTCTGAAATTCTTGATAATGCAGTAAAGCGGGTTTATGTTCAATACCCACGCTCTGCCCGACGCGTCAAACCTGCTTACGTCATAGAAGATAGCGCAGGTGTACATAATAAGCATAAGGAAAACGCCCCACAGATATTCAAGATCGCGGAAGAATACGCCGACCGTCGCGAGTATCATGCCGGCTCCGAAGGAAAGCAGGAGCAGAAGCAGAAGCGGAATGGGCGCGAGCAGCATATGAAACGAGGGTGCGACGCCCATGACGACTATCGCCGCGACGAGGATTATAAGCGAAATTAAGAATATGATATAGTTCGAAAGTATGCTCGAAAGCGGATAGAGATATTTCGGAACATAGACTTTCTTGATCATGCCCGAGTTGTTTCTTATCGATCTGACGCAGGCGTTTGTCGACGAGGAGAAGAAGCTGTAGAGCAGACGGCCCGAAAGGATATAGACCGGGAACTGTTTATCGTTGTTTCCGAAGAGCGTTCCGAAAATGAAGGTCAGGACTATCGTCGTCAGAAGCGGCTCGATAAGCGTCCAGACTATACCGAGATATGAGTTTCGGTATTTCAGCTTGATTCCCTTTATAACGTTCTCTCTGAGGAAATATCTGTAATGCATGAAGTTGTCAATCATGTTTCTCATTTTTTGTCAATCCTTTCATCATCTGTGAAGAAGTTTATCGGCTTTTCTGATACAGTCGACGGTTTTGAGTTTGTTGAAATCTTTCTTTGTCGCCCCCGCGAGCAGGGCTATCTGTTTTTTCTCGAATTTGTTGAAGCATTCGAGCGAAACGAGCCTTTCGGCGTTCTCTCTGTAGTATGAGAAGCAGACTCTGTCCGCTTCCCTCAAGGAGTTTTCGTCCCACTGTTTGAGCAAGCCCAAAGCCAGAAACCGTGCGGCGTACATCATATGTTTTTCCATTTCACCCGTTTCTTCGGGGTACGCGGCGGAGAGATTTCCGTATCTGAGCATATGCGCGCGAAAACGGTCGCAGAGATTTTTCACACTCGGCGTTTTCGAAATCCCGTCGGTTCGGACGACATAGTTATATTTCGCCTCGGGCAGAACGCAGACGGCGTTCGACCTGTGGAAAAGCTCCGCCGTGACGGGGATATCCTCGAAGTTCATCCCCTCGGGGAAGCGCACCGACTCAAACAGCCGCCGCGAGAAGATCTTGTTCCAGACATAGTTTTTCAGGCTTTCGTCCTTCAGAAGCTCATGAACGGCTTCGTCGGGACCGAATATCTTTTTCTCGGGAAACGACGGCACTTTCTTCTTTCTGCCGTCCGTGACTGTGAAGTATGAGCAGCAGACCGCGTCGCAGTCTCCCCTTTCGCTCATCATGTATGAATACATATCCTTTTCGATAAAATCGTCGCTGTCGACGAAGGTCACGAAGCCGCCCGAAGCCGCGTCAAGCCCCGCGTTTCTCGCTGAGGAAAGACCGCCATTTTTCTTGTGGATGACCCGTATTCTTCCGTCGCGCCGAGAATATCGGTCGCATATTTCGGGGCAGTTATCGTCCGAGCCGTCGTCGACGAGTATGACTTCAAGCTCGCCGTAGCTCTGATCAAGCACCGAATTTATGCATTTTTCAAGATATTTTTCCGTTCTGTAAACGGGAATTATAACGCTAAGCTTTTCAGCCATTTTTATCCCCTTTATCGACCGCTTTCACCTGTTCGTATATTCTCTTGCAGTTATCCTGATCCCTGAACAGGAAAAAGCCGTCCAGTCTCTTTTTATATTTATCGCTCATCGTCGGATTTTTCATAAGATTTTCGACCTGTTCAAAGAGGGCCTCCTCATCGGAAACGACCTCGCCGAAGCCGTCTCTTTCATAGTCGAAGTATCCTTGAGTGAAATGTTCGCTTCTGTATTTCTCATAGTCGAACTGATAATATATAACGGGCTTCCCCATATAGGCGAAATCCATGACGGCGCTTGTGTAGTCCGTCAGCATCATCGCCGACTCCTTCATCAAAAGCTGGAGGTCGTATTCCTCCCAGTTGGCTATCGTCACGCCCGGAGAATTTATATCGTCGAAACAGTGGGCGACGTTTCTGTGAGGATAGAACACCGCCGTCATATCATATTTTCGGCAAAGTTCCGAGAGTCTCTCGCTCTCTATAAATCTTCGCCATGTGTTATAGTATTCCGACTCGGTTATATGCTTGTTGCTGTTCTTCTTATAAGGGTCGCTCGAAGCCGTTCTCAGCCAGCTTCGCCATGTCGGGGCTATCAGAAGCTGCCGCTTCTGCTCATAAGGCTCGAGCAAATAGTCAAATCTCGCAAAACCCGTATAAGCGACAAAACCCTCGGGATAGCCGAACTCACTGCGTACGAAATCATATTCGGGCTTGGCACCGCAGATAAACAGCCTCATTTTTGTGTTTTTATAAATAAAGACGTCGGCGAAGTCCTTTGTTATGCCGTGTTGGAGAAAGACGCGCTTGTTTTTCAATACGCCGTAGACCTCGAGCAGATAGCAGACCGCGGCGTTGGGCTTTCCGCCCTTTTGGGAGCTGATATTCACACTCGCCGCGAGATAATATATCCAGTGTTTGAGCGTGCCGTAGGAGACGGTCTCGCCGAGCTTCGCGACCTTTTCATAGTCGGGCGACTTCGGATTTATCGCGTAGACGACATCCTGATCGGTGTTTTCGCAGACATATTTATAGAACCAATATCCGTTGTCGCGGGCCTCGTTTTCATATTCGCAGACAAGCCACATATCCTTTCGCCGAAGCCGGTAAAGCAGGGATATGGGGTACGCAACAACAAAAAGCAGGATATGGAGCATATCTTTTAAGCCGACATCTTTCAGCTTTTTGAAAAATCTTTTCATTCCGCTTTCCTCTGCCATCAGTCGTGCTGTTCGGGAAGTATGATGAACGGGGACTCCTTGATTGCTTTATCGTTGAGGTCGCGTCTGTATCTGGTCGCGTCTTTCGCGCCCCTTGTCTCGCCCGTTTTCTCGCGGTAAACTCTCGTGACGTCAAAGACGTCGCCCGAAGCGATAACTCTGCCCTTTTCGAGAAGTATCGCTTTGTTGCAGAGTCTTTCGACCTGATCGACCGAGTGGGAGACGAAGAGAACCGTGACGCCTTTATCGAACATGGACATGATCTTCGCTTCGCTCTTTCTTCTGAACTTGGCGTCGCCGACCGAAAGAACCTCGTCGAGAATGAGTATGTCGGGGCAGACGACCGTCGCTATAGCGAAACCGAGACGCGAGCGCATACCCGAAGAATAGTTCTTCATCGGAACATCAATGAATTCTCCGAGCTCCGAGAATTCGACTATCTCGTTATATTTCTCCTCAAGGAACGGTCTGGAGAATCCGAGAACCGAGCCGTAAAGGAAGATGTTTTCCTTGCCTGTATACTGGGGGTCGAAGCCTGCGCCGAGCTCGATAAGGGGGGCTATTCTGCCGTGTCTTATGACCTCTCCGAGGGTGGGTTTATAGACGCCTGCGACGACCTTCATGAGCGTACTTTTTCCTGCGCCGTTGAGGCCGAGGATACCGAGACGGTCGCCCTTGTTGAGCGTGAACGAGACGTCTCTGAGCGCCCAGAATTCGTTGAATTTAAGCTGTCTTTTCAGAAATTTGATAACATATTCCTTGATGCTGTCAACCTTTTCCTTGCTGAGGTTGAACTTGATGCTGACATGTTTGACTTCGAGAGCTTTTTTTGCCATTTTACCGAGTCCTTTCACGGCGATAACGCCTTTTATGTGTCGAGCGAACGCCCCGTCCGCTTTATTATTCACAATATCCGCTGTTAATATTTGTGTACGCAGTCGGGTATTCTGCCAAAGGCAGGAATCTGCCTGCGGTCGCAGTTCTCCGTCAGAGCAGAGAAAGTGACATTATATAGAAGCAGTATAGCATAAAAAAAGGAAGTTTTCAATAAAAATGAGAGAATATGTAAAGCAACAGGAAAATACTGTCCGGAAACGAAAAATCGGAGGACGGTGAAACCGTCCTCCGAGGGGAAATTTATGTTTTATTTCGTCTTAACCGACTTGACCTTAGACCATGCGGAATAGAGCTTGACATTCTTTCTGTTTATCTTGACTGTCTTGTACGTTCTGACGCGGACATAGTATTTCTTCTTGCCTTTAAGCTTTTTGACCGTCGATGATGTTGTCTTGTTCTTGCCGACGGTGACCGTCTTCGCTCCGCTCATGCTTGACGAGGTGCTGTATTGGAGTTCGTAGCCTGTGGTTTGGGCGGCCTGCGCCGACCACTTGGCGGTGAACTGTTTTTTGCCGGCTGTGAGCTTGGAGATTGAAGTTCCTTTCGGAAGGATCTTATAGGTCAGTGTCTTTGTGCCGGTGTATTTGCCTTTGAGGGTGACGGTTACTGTGTATTGACCGATATTGCGGCAGTCGGAAGAATATTTGACCGTGTAGTCCGTGCCGTTTTTGAGGGCTTTGCCTGTGCGGTCTTTGACGATGACCGAGGGGCGAAGAATGTTTCCGTTATAGGTGAAAGCTGTGTTTGTCAGATAGACCGAGGAAACTCTCGCTATAGCCGACTTGGATTTTATCTCTCCGCAGGTTGTGCATTGCGTTACGGTTGAGCCGTCTTTTGTTAGGGTAGCTTTGACAGCGGCTGTTGCGTAGCTGTGACCGAGGGCAGGGGTACTCTCTTGGTAACTGTCATGACAGTATGAACATTGCATTGTTTTATATCCGCCTGCTTCACAACTCAAAGTTGTTTCACCCACACACACATAATCGTGCATACAGAAATACACTTTATCCGACTTGGTTGAATAGCCGTCATATTTCGAATTAACGGCTGTCACCGTTACATAGTATGAGCCTTTTTTACTCAAGTTAAATGTTGTCGACGTTGTTGTAAGACCGCTTTTCATTTTAACCGGCAGCATTGTTGAATTATTATAAACCGCTACGGTATATTGTCTGCTATCGAACCTCCCACTCTTACGCGGAGCATTGCTCCACTTAATCTCAACTTCATCACCCGAAACGGTTGTATATACACCAACCTTGCTCGGCTTACCGGGCTTTTTGTAGTTCACGCCGTCCTGCGTTAAGCCATATATCGAAAAGACCTGCGCTTCTGTATTGTTCTGTTGAAAAAGCTGAATATTATTTCCCGGATTGCTTCCGTCGCCATAGCTGTCTAAGTACAAATCACAATATGCGGCTTTAATATTGTATGCATAACCTGTATAATATATAAACCATCTTTGATTGCTGGAATCGTGGCTACCGTATACAATTACATTCGTCTCATTTGTTGTGTTCGAATTGTATGCATCCAAGCACTTGCCGTTATATTCATTGATGATTTTATAGCTATTATCGCTCTGTCTTATGAAATGCCATATTTGCTTAGGCGAAGATGAATCGTTTCCTTCCGGAGCAATACAGACATTGTCACCCGAAAGTCCTACATGCTTCCATGTGTTGTTTTTAATAATGTATGCATAAAAATTGTCACCGAGATTCACGGGCTTGCGCGTGGGCTGTGTGGGCTGTGACGGGTTATTCGCCTTATAAACATAACCGCCGTTTACTGTTCCGTATGCGGACAACGGTCGGGAACCGTATGATGCTCTTTGGCTCCAAGAGTCATAGCAATATAACTGACCGTGTTGTTTTGATGATGCATTATCAAGCATAACATAATGACCGCCGTTTTTCACTTTCAGAATAGTATAATATCCTGCGTTTATATTAAACCAAAGCTGGTTGTTGTCCGCATTCCAGTATCCCAAATATTCAAGATTCTTTCCTCTTTGATTAGCGTAAGCAACAGGTGACTGCGCACCGTTCAATTGATAAAATCCGCTGTTGATATATCCGTTGTCTCTCTGCCAATAGTAATATGTATCCGGATTAAATGACGCTTCTCGGTTTACATTTGCTTCATAGATCATCTTCGCCTGCGCGACTACCCAGCAACCGTATTGACGCAATTTTGCAACATCCGAAGCGCCCTGTGACCAATATCGGTAATCGGACGAATATGATGCCGCTTGTGCAACAATACCCACATCTGTCGACGGTATAATCGCCAATGTCATTATAATCGCAATGGCAAGGGCGATGAAATTCTGAAGTCTTTTTTTCATACTGCTCATATCCTTTCAAATTTTGCTTTCGCATCTTTAATGCTATCACAAAAATTATACGCTATCAACAATTCCGAAACCGACGGTCACCAAACCGAAACTAACGGCAACATCAATCCCCCCCACCGACCGCGCTTTTTCCTCCCGCACTCACTCCCCCGTACCCCAAAGCAAAACGGCTGAAATATCTCCCTGACGCGGCTAAACGCCGAAACCTTTCGGTTTCGGCGTTTAGTTTTTTGAAATTTTATCTTATCTTCTTACTGTCCGAAAAACTGTTTGAAGAAGTCGTTCCATTCATCGTTCTGCGAGCCGGAGCCTGAGTTGTCCGATCCGCCGAACGGATTCATGTTGTTGCTTGTTGTCGTTTCGCTGTCCGTTGTGCTTGAGTTTGATCCTTTGTCTTCGACGAGGGTGACCGTCACGTCGAACTGTGTGACTTCATAGGTTCTTGCGCTTATGCGGCAGATTCCGAGCTTGATCTTGTCGCCGACCTTGGCGTTGTCGATGATGTCAAGAAGCACGTCGGAGGACTTCATGTCCTTGCCGTTGACGGAGGTTATCATATCGCCGACCTTGACTTTGCTGTCGGCGAGCGAGCTGTCGTCCGAGATCGAAGCGATGATAAGCGAGCCCTTGGGCAGGTTTTTCATCTGAACGACCATGCTGTATGCCTGATAGTTCGTGACCTGCGCGTAGGAGATGCCGAGCTTCGGTCTGTTGGGAACATAGCCGTACGCTATAATGTCATCGACGACGGGCTTCGCTATCGCGATGGGGACCGCAAAGCCGATTCCCTCATAGTCCGTTGCGGCGATCTTCGATGAGTTGATACCGACGACCTGACCCGCCGCGTTGACGAGCGCGCCGCCCGAGTTACCGGGGCTGATAGCGGCTGTATGCTGGATGACCTGCATTGTGTATTTCGATGAGATCGAACGGTCGAGAGCGGAAACTATACCGTTCGTGACCGAGCCGTAGTATTCCGAGCCGCCGGGGTTGCCGATAGCGTAGACTTCTTCGGTGACTTCGAGAGCGCTCGAATCGCCGAATGTCGCCTTCTTAAGGCCTGTTTTCTTGATGCTCAGAACGCCGATATCCGTTCTCTCGTCGTAGCCGACTATTGTCGCGTCATAGACCGTTCCGTCTGCCATGAGTATGCCGCAGGAAGCTGTCGAACTGTCGGAAATGACGTGGGCGCAGGTGATGATATATGTCAGATTGCCGGCGTCGTTCGTTCCCATGACGACGCCCGAGCCTTCGCCCGCGAGTTCGCCCTTTGAGTCGTAGACGACGATGCCGACGACGCTGTCTCTCGCGTTCTTGACAGCCTCAAGGTTGGTTGTGCCTTCGCTGCTCTTTTTTGTTGTGTCAAGTACGACCTTAGCGCTGTCTGCCGTCGACTGGGTGTTTTCGCCGGAGGTGTTCGTGTTGGGCGAATTTCTCCTGCCGATAGCCGTTCCTATTCCGATGGAGGCGACTATGACAAAGACCGCGAGGAGGGCGGCTAAGACTTTTTTGCCGGCGCCGCTTTTCTTGGGTGGCTTGGCGGCGTTGTTATAGTTGCTGCTGTAGTTGTTATAGCCGCTGTATCCGCCGTTCGGGTTTGCGTAGTTACTGCCGCTGTTATAATTTTGGTTCTGAACATAAGGGTTGTTCTGATAGGTACCCGAGCCGTTGTTCTGATACGGACTTTGCTGATAGCCCGCGTCATTCTGCTGCGAGCAGTCGTAGCCGTTTGTGTATTCGGGTTCCTGCTTCGCTTCTTCGTTATCCTGAGAAACGTGTTCGCTCCGAGGAGCGTCGTTCACCTCGCGATCGGACTCGGCGTACTGAGAATATTCGTCTCTGTTCTGTTCGCCGTTATTATCCTGATCAAGGGAATTTTGGTTTTTGAATTCATCCATAAGTGATCGTTCCTTTCTTCCTTCTTTGTGCAATATATTAAATCGTTTTTTTCATAATCATAAATCACTTAAATTAAGTTTTTTTAAACAATGAAAAGTCTGTTTTCACGGATTTTGTCATTTTTTTGTTAAAATCTTTGATTTTTCTGACTTAGCTCGCTAAATCGATAAAATTATGCATGATTTTATTAAATCGGCCTTATTTGTAGTCCGGTATAGTGAAGGTGAATTCGGTATATTCGCCTTTCTTGCTGTCGGCTTTTATTACGCCGTCATGCATATTGACGATCGTCTTGACTATATAAAGTCCGAGACCGACGCCCTTGACGTCGAAGCTTCTCGACTGGTCGACTTTATAGAAGCGCTCGAAAATTCTCGATATCTCATCGTCGGAAATTCCCTGACCGCTGTTTCTTATCGTTATCGTCGTCGCGTCGTTTTCATACTTTCCGAAGAAAGTTATCGTTCCGCCCTCAGGCGTGAACTTCACGGCGTTGTCGAGCAGGTTATATATGACCTGATGAAGAAGATCTCTGTCGGCGTATATCTTAAGATCGCTCATGTCCTCAAGTCCGTCGACGTTTATCTTCTTTTCGTTAAGTCTCTGCTCCATGGAGAGCAGAACCTCTATTATCTGTGACGATACGTTATACTTGTTCGGCTTTATGCTGATCTCGCCCGATTCGATCTTCGAGAGATTGAGCATGGCGACAACGAGCCTTGAAAGTCTCTTGACCTCGTTTGAAACCGTGCGTAAATATTCTTCCTCTTTCTCTTTCGGGATAGTTCCGTCGAGGATTCCGTCGACGAAGCCGCCTATGGTCGTCATGGGCGTCTTAAGCTCATGCGAAACGTTCGCCACGAAGCTCTTCTTCGCCTTGTCGTCTATCGCCAGCTCGTCAACCATCTTGTTCATAGCTTCCGCCATGTTCACCATTTCCTGACTCGAGCCCTCGGCGTTGACATGATATGTGAAG
Organism: uncultured Oscillospiraceae bacterium; assembly: GCA_900555805.1. Classification (GTDB taxonomy): domain Bacteria; phylum Bacillota; class Clostridia; order Oscillospirales; family Acutalibacteraceae; genus UBA6857. Next base: position 9,478 of record USMJ01000007.1, read on the forward strand.
TCGCCTTTTGCGTACCGCGAAGTCGCTTCTATCATGTCGCCTATCGGCTTAGTTATCCTGCGCGAATAGAAATAGATGATTATATACGCCACGAGCAGAGCCACAAGGAAAGCGTAGAAAACCATCTTGAACATGGAGCCAACATACGGCAGAAGACCCTGAACCGCGTCCTCTACGGCGAAAACTTCTCCGACGACCGTGCCCGCGTACACAATAGGCATAGCGACGACGAAGCTGTCGCGGATATTGTCGTCGAGACTTCTGAAGCTTGAAAACCGCTCGAGTCTCGCCCTCTCGACAAGATCGGCGCTTATCTCTATCGCCGAATGCTTGGGGCAGACTCTGCCGTTGGTCTCGAGGAACTCCTTGCAGACGATTATCTTTCCCGAGGTGTCGCAGATGAAATAGTCAGCCTCCGTCGCCTCGGATATCGTCTGGATGTCGTTGCCGAGAAGCAGGGTACTAAGATCGTCCTCCTGCCTGTAGACAGCGTTGATATAGTCGGTGGCGATGCTCTCACTGTTGTCGTTGAGCATATCCATCTTCTCGTTCCACCAATGCATGGTTATCATCGCTATCGTCATAAGTCCGAAAACGATGAACGCCGCCATAATGACCAAGCCGCTGACGATATAAAATCTCAAGAAAAACAGATTTTTCTTCTTTTTAGTTCGCTTTTCCATATTTTATTCCTCTGTTTTAATAGAATAATGCGACTGTGACGCAGAGCTTTCACTCCGCGTCACAAGAGAGACCGTTAGTCCTTAGTTTCAAACTTATAGCCTACGCCCCAGACGGTGCGAAGCTCCCACTTATCCGAAACGCCCTCGAGCTTTTCACGAAGTCTCTTGACATGAACGTCGACCGTTCTTGAGTCGCCGTAGTAGTCAAAGCCCCAAACTTCGTCAAGAAGCTGGTCTCTTGTGAAAACTCTGTTTGGGTTTTTGGCGAGGTGGAAAATAAGTTCCATCTCTTTGGGCGGTGTGTCGATCTGTTTTCCGTTGACCTTAAGCTCATAGTTTGTCAGGTTGATGGAAAGCTTATCGTAGTGAACTTCCTTGACCTCATCGACGGGGTTCTTGGCGGCTCGGCGAAGAACGGCCTTGACTCTCGCGATGATCTCCTTTGTGTCGAACGGCTTGACGACATAATCGTCCGCGCCCAGCTCAAGGCCGAGCACCTTATCGAAAACCTCACCCTTAGCCGTAAGCATGATTATCGGGTTATCGGAAAACTTTCTTATTTCTCTGCAAACCTGCCAGCCGTCAAGTCTGGGCAGCATTATGTCAAGAAGAACGAGATCCGGCGATTCCTCCTGGAATGTCGTCACCGCCGTCACGCCGTCATTGGCGATAACGACCGTGTAGCCCTCTTTTTCAAGATATAGTCTCAACAATTCACAAATGTTAAGGTCGTCGTCCACGACGAGAATTTTTGCTGAACTCATGTTCATTCCTCCTTTTGCGTTAACATTATAAACATATTATATAAACTATTTTTCCCGCAGATATTAACTTTTTTAAAATTTTCACATCTTTTCGGGAGCGTCTATCTTAAGCATCTTCAAAACGTTTCTTATCGTGTCCTTGACGCAGACGCAAAGATAAAGTCTCGCCTGCATAAGGTCATGATCTTCAACGCCGACTCGGCAGGCGTTATAGAACTTATGGAAGCAGGTCGCAAGGTCGATAACATAGTGAGTGACCTTAGCCGGGTCGTAGTTCTTGGCGGCGTTCACTATAACGTCCGTCAGAGAAGAAAGATGGCGGATAAGCTCTCTTTCTTCGTCCTCTTTAAGAAGCTCGAGCTGTTCTCTTGAACATTCCTCGGGCGTTACGCCCTTTTCCTCGAGCTTTCTGAGTATGCTGCAAATTCTTGCGTGAGCATACTGGCAGTAGTAGACGGGGTTCTGTGAGCTTTGCTCGACGGCGAGGTCGAGGTCGAAGTCCATCGTCGAGCCCGCCTCTCTCATGTTGAACAGGAAGCGCACCGCGTCTATCGGTACCTCGTCAAGAAGATCGACCAAGGTTATGGCTTTGCCCGTCCTCTTGCTCATCTTGACGGGCTCGCCGTCCTTGACAAGTCTGACAAGCTGCATGAGAACGACGTCGAGCCTGCGCGGATCTATGCCGACGGCTTCCATAGCGCCCTTCATTCTCGCGACGTGGCCGTGGTGGTCGGCGCCCCAGATGTTGATGACCTTATCGAAGCCGCGGACCTCGAACTTGTTGCGGTGGTAGGCGATGTCGCCGGCGAGATAGGTGTAGAAGCCGTTGGCGCGGCGCAGCACGTCGTCCTTCAGGCCGAGCTTGTCGATATCCTCGTCCTTCTTGCCCTGCTTGCGGTACTGGTCGCGCATGATCTCCGCGGTCTTGACCCAGAGCGCGCCGTCCTTTTCATAGGTCCAGCCGAGGTCGGTGAGCTTTTTCGCCGTGTCGGCGACAAAGCCGGACTCGTGCAGGGAGGACTCGAAGAACCATTCGTCGAACTTGATGCCGTAGCGCTCAAGGTCGCTCTTCATCTTGGGGATGTTGCGGTCGAGGCCGAAGCGCGCCATATCGGCGTGGCGCTCCGCCTCAGTCTTGTCCAGATAGCTCTCGCCGTGCTCGGCGTAGAACGCCTGCGCAAGCTCCTTGATGTCGTCGCCGTGGTAGCCGTCCTCGGGGAACTCGACGGCGTCCTCGCCCTTGATGAGCTGGAAGTAGCGGGCCTCGATGCTCTTGGCGAACTTTTCGATCTGGTTGCCGAAGTCGTTGACATAGAACTCACGCCACACGTTCGCGCCGGACCAGTCGAGCACGCTCGCGAGCGTGTCGCCGAGCACGCCGCCGCGGGCGTTGCCCATGTGCATGGGGCCGGTGGGGTTGGCGGAGACGAACTCGACCATGTACTTCTTGCCCTTGAGGCCCTCGCCGCGGCCGTAGGCGTCCGCCTCGCGCTCCACGTCCTCAACGACGTCGGCGTACCACTTTTCGCCGAGACGGAAGTTCAGGAAGCCGGGGCCGGCGATCTCAACAGAAGTAAAGTAGGTGCCGTCGAGCTTCATGTCCTGGGTGA
>USMJ01000008.1 GCA_900555805.1 uncultured Oscillospiraceae bacterium
GGACCGACCGGTTATGAGCCGGTTGCTCTAACCAACTGAGCTAATGGCCCGAATGACTTCAGACGAATTATCGTCAATGTGTCATCGACTAAGAGAGTATAACAAAATAGAAAAGTATTGTCAAGGGAAATTTTCAAATTTCCCTTGACTTTTTGCTGAAATTTATTTTTCTTTCTCTCAGCCGTTCTGACGGGGACCCTGATTGTTGGGGCTAAAGCCGTTCTGACCGTTATTGTTGCCCTGAGCGTTCTGTCCGCCTTGTCCGTTTTGCTGATTCTGTCTGTATTGCTCGTATCCCTGATACTGTCTGCCGTAGTCGTTCATGTTCTGATATCCTTGATTATAGCCCTGCGAATTGTATCCCTCGGGGGCTTTCGGCATGATGCAGGCAGCGATGATATACGCTACCGTTCCGGGTACGACGGCCGTCAGCGCTGTCACGAGACCCCAGACAAGTCTGACTATCGCCGGGTCCATGTTCATCGCTTCGGCGATTCCGCCGCATACGCCGGCGATCTTTTTGTCGGCGCTCTTCATGACTTTCTTTGACGTGTTGTGATAGATCTCGTAGTAGTTCGCAGGCGGATTTTCAAGCGCGAGAGCGAACACGAGATAGACTATCGCCGCCGTTCCGACGGAGATAAACGCGAGCGAAGCCGCGACGATTCTGACGATCGTGGGATCAATGTTGAAGTAGTCGGCGACGCCTGCGCAAACGCCGCTGATTTTCTTGTCTGGGCTTTTATAAAGTTTCTTACCGGTCATTTTAATCTTCCTTTCTGTTTTGTGTGTTTATTGAAACGCTTTTTTGGGGTACGCCCCGAATGGGTGCTTACCGTATGTTTTAAGCGTCTTTTGCGGTTTTTCAATCGGTCTGAGTTTCTCAGTCGAATACATTTCTGCGCTTTACCGCAGCGTTGTATGTGTTTTTCATAAGCATGGCTATTGTCATCGGGCCGCATCCTCCCGGGACGGGCGTTATAAACGCCGCCTTTTCCGATACGCCGTCAAAATCGACATCGCCGCAGAGCTTTCCGCTTTCGTCTCGGTTTATGCCGACGTCTATGACCGTCGCTCCGTCCTTGACCATGTCGGCTGTGACGAATTTCGCTTTTCCGACGGCGGCGACCAAAATGTCCGCCTCGCGGCATATATCCTTGAGATTCTGCGTCTTTGAATGGCATACAGTCACCGTGGCGTCGGCGTGAAGAAGAAGCATGGCGACGGGTTTTCCGACGATGTTACTTCTGCCGATTACGACTGCGTGCTTGCCCGACACGCTTTCGCCTGTTGACTTTATCAGCTCCATTATACCTGCCGGGGTGCAGGGGAGCATGGAGTATTCTCCGCTCATTATCCTGCCGACATTTTCGGGCGTGAATGCGTCGACATCCTTTGCACTGTCTATGGCGTTCATGACGGCGGATTCGTCGATATGTCGGGGCAGGGGAAGCTGACAGAGTATCCCGTCAACTTCGGGGTCGGCATTCAGCTTTTCTATAAGTCCGAGCAGTTCGCTCTGACTTACGCACTCGGGCAGGGCGTACTCTATAGAATTGAAACCGACAAATTCGCACGCCTTTTTCTTGTTGTTCACATAGACCCTCGACGCCGGATCATTGCCGACGATGATCACCGCGAGCGCAGGCGTGACGCCGATTTTTTTTAGCTCGGCGGTCTTTTCTCTGATGTCGTTTTTGACGGCGAGACTGACCGCTTTTCCGTCAATTATTTTCATCATCGGGCTCTCTTTCAATGTCTGTCGGTTCGAACTCGACCTTTTCGACAACCGTGTTTTCCTCGGGCGCTTTTCTGTTGTCCTTGACGATTTTTCCGTTTCGGATGACGACGCCCTTGTTGGCTTTCGCCTTGGCTCTCTCTTCCTTTTTCTTTTTAGCCTTCTCCTCGGCGGTGAGCTCTTTTTCCGTCTTTTCGGGGAAGAAGTCAACGCCCTCGATCGGCTTCGGGTTCTTCTTATATTTGATAAGAAGAACGACGAGAAGAACAAGGCTGACGAAAGCGAGAATTATCGAAACAAGCTGCGAAACGCGAAGTCCCGTGTTGCCGATGAAAAGGCTGTCCGTGCGAAGTCCCTCGACGACCGCTCGCTCCAAGCCGTACCAGACACCGTAGGTCAGGAAGAGCTGACCGCTGAACTTTCTGTATTTTCTCAATATGATATACAACATGGCGAAGCCGAGCAGACACCATACCGATTCATATAAAAACGTCGGGTGGACATAGAGTTTGTTTTCGCTGATGTACGAGGCGACCTGATCGCTTGTCATACCCTCAAGTCCGAAAGAAGACGGGTTCTTCTGTATGTAGCTGAGGACAGTGTCGCTCATCATGCCCCAGGGTTTAGTCGTGAATGTTCCGAAAGCCTCCTGGTTGGCGAAGTTGCCCCATCTGCCGATACCCTGACCGATGAGAAAGCTCATCGACGCCATATCAAGGAGATTTAAGAAGTTGACCTTTTCGACGCGGCAGGTGATGAACGCGCCTATAAGTCCGCCTATAAGTCCGCCGTATATCGCAAGTCCGCCGTTCCATATCTGAACTATCTCGTTTAAATGCTGCGAGTAATATCCCCACTCGAACGCGACATAATAAAGTCTCGCTCCGATTATTCCGCAGATCGTGCCGTAGATAAGGATATCGACCATCTTGTCAAGGCTTATCTTCCATTTGTAGGCTATTCTTCCGCCGAAGAGAACGGCGAGAAGAAAGCCGAAAGCGATTATCGCTCCGTACCATTTTATCGAAATTACCTTCTGAGTGAAGGGTACGGTAAACTCGACGAGGGTTTTCGACACGTTGAAAGCCTTGTCAAGTCCCGCGAATCTGACTGCAACAGTATCCATTGTTTGTCACCGTTCCTTTTATTTTATTACCGACAGAACGCATTTGTCCTCGCCGAAGCATTCATCGAGAAGCTTCTCCGCGTCCTTGGCGGTTATTGTCTTGTATGCGTCGAAGATCTCGAACATACCGTAGCCCTCGAAGTGGGCGTTCATAAGTCCGTTGGCGAGAGACTCGATATCGTTGAGACATTTTATTTCTTCGCCGTATTTGAGCCGTCTGACCTCTTCGAATTCCTTTTCGCCTATGCCGTTTTCGCGAAGCTCTTTTATTCTTCCGAGTATGGCGTTTCTGACCTCTTCCGGCTTGTCGCTTTCGCCGCCGAAGATGTTGACCGCGAAACCTCTGCCCGCGAAATATTCGGCGTAAAAGGTCGAGTTGATAAGCTCTTTTTCGAGCATTTCCGTATATAGATCCGTCGACTTTCCGCAGATAAGATCAAGCAACACCGACATCAGAACATTTCTCTTTATATCGGTTTTCGGGAGTACCTTTTCTTTAAAGCCGATATTGAACTTCTTGACCTCGACATGCATATCCTGTTCGATATACGCCTGACAAACGCTGTCGGGTTCGTCCTCTATAACTCTTTCTATCTCGACCTTATCTTCATGCTTGAGATATTTGTCGGCGATCTCAATAACCTGATCGACCGTCACGTTGCCTGCGACGGCGAGAGCCATGTTGCTGTTGTTATAGAACGTGTTGTAGCAGCTATAGAGCAAATCGGCGTCTATCTCGGCTATGGATTCGACCGTTCCGGCGATATCTATTCTGACGGGGTTGTTGTGATATACCCCTCTGAGAAGATTGAAAAGCACCTGCCAGTCGGGATTGTCCTGATACATTCTGATCTCCTGACCGATGATGCCCTGTTCCTTTTCGACCGTCTGCTGCGTGAAATAGGGCGACTTGACAAAGTCGAGCAGGATCCCGAGCGAATCGGAAAAATTATCCGAGCAGGAGAAAAGATAGCAGGTTTTGTCAAACGAGGTGAAAGCGTTCGCGTTCGCACCCGTTTTGGCGTACCTTTCAAAAGCGTCTAACTCCTCGGACTCGAAAAGCTTGTGTTCGAGGAAGTGCGCTATGCCCTCGGGGACCTTCGTCGGCTTTTCGCCCTTGAGACAAAACGTCGTGTCGACCGAACCGTAGTTCGTCCCGAACAGAGCGTAGGTCGTCTTATAGTTCTTCTTGGGCATGACGTATATCGTCAGCCCCGAATCGTGTTCTATTTTATAATAAGTCTCGGAAAGAAACTCGTCTTTTACGGTTTTGATATCCATTCTGTTTCCTCCCTCAGTTTTCAAGAATATATACCGTGTCGAAGCTCGCGAACGAGGCGGCGGTCATGATCTCTTCTTTCGTGACCTGCTTTATCATTTCGGAAAGTTCATCGGGTGAAAAGACATAGCTTGCCGTCTGCTGAAGGCTGTACCATGTGTCGATGTCGTCGGGCGTGTCGAGCGCGCCCGCGAGTCCGTCGCAGATGCTAAGCTTGCTTGACTTGATGACTTCTTCGTCGAAGTCGCCTTTGACCATCGCTTCGAATTCGTGTTTTATCGCTTTGACCGCCTTGTCGACGTTTTCTTTTTCGACGCCGCTTTGGATGAGGATGAGCCCCTTGCCCGAGTCGAGCTTCGCCGAGCAGTAGTAGCAAAGGCTCTGCTTTTCACGGACGTTCATGAAGAGCTTCGAGTATGTGCCCGAGCCGAAAATGTCGGTCATGACCTTCAGCGCCGCGTAGTTGTCGCGGTCGTATGTCATGCCGGCTCTCATGCCGATAACGAGCTTGCACTGGTTGACATCCTGCTTTTCCCTGATTTCTCTTTCGTCGTACGCCTCGCTGAGGAACTGAGTGCGAAGCTCGGTTATGCCGCCTCTCTCGAGCTTTGAGAATTTATCCGAAACGAGCTTTCTGACCTTTTCTTCGTCGAAGCCGCCTATGACGTTTATCTGAATGGGCGCATGAAGAAGAACATCTATCAGAGCTTCGGAGATATCCTCGCCCGTCAGAGCGGCGATCTCCTCCTCCGTTCCGTATTTTCTTATCGAATACGCTTCGTCTTTACACATTTCTTCGACAAGTCTGTTCGCCGCGTAGGTTATCTTGTCGTCGTTCATGCTCTTTATTCTTTCTATCATCAGTCGCTTTTCGCGCTTGACGTCGTCTTCCCTGAAGCTCTTTCCGTCGGTGTTGGGGGAGAAGAGCATATCGAACATCAGCTCAAGCGAGTCGAGTATAACGCTTTCGTCGGTCAGAGCGAACTTGTCGTCGATACATTCGAGGACGAGTCTCAAGACCTGGCTTTCGCCGCTCTTGACGACCGAAGCCGAAACCGACGCGCCGTAGAGCATGGCGAGCTTCGAGGTCATCGCCTTTATCGTCGGGTATTCTCTGTCGGTCTTTGATATGAGATATATCAGCAGCGCTCTCGCGGCGTTCTTTCCGTCGTCGAGCGGCATGGCGATATTCACGCTTGCCTGCGCCGTCTTAAAATCGTTGGTTCTGAATGTGCAGAGCGTGACGCCCTTGCATATTTTTTCCGTTTTCATCTCGGATTTCATGTTTAGCCTCTTTCTATTGTTGAATTTGTATTCAAAATCTATAATATCACAGTTTAAGATAGTTTACAATATGATTTTAGCGTCGATTTGTTCGGCTTTTTAACTATCGGAAAACATTGGCGCGGTATATCGACATCTGTCGACGCTTGTTCACAGGATACTGCAATTGTTGAAATAGCCCCGTCACATTTATGTGCTACTGTTTTATCGTATGGGAGAGTGGGTACTTATCCTGAAACGGGCGATCGGAAGAAAGCCGTTTCGGGTTGTGCATTTTGCTCAAAGGCGGTGAAAATATAGCTGTAAACAGCCGTTTGAGGGCCCTCGCCGCATATTTTTTGTTAGTTTTTCACAATGTCTATTGTGCCAATTAACGGGGTCAAAATACCGCTTAAAGGGTAATTTCTCACAAAATGTTGCGAACCTATTGGAAAAAATAAATAAAAAAATTAGTCATTTATATTGCAAATTGACTAAAAGTTGTGTAAAATGGACATTGGACTATTCGTTAAAATATCCAAAACGGTATCCAAAGCGGCTCAGGTCCGCTTATTATAAGTATCGGGTGCGCATACGCACCCCGAGTTTAACGAAAAGGATCCGTGTAAACACAACAGACGTGGGGGTAACATTATGTCAAACAGACTCTATCAAGGCGTTATACATCAGATGCGTGATGCGATTGACAGAACTATCGGCGTTATCGACGAGGCGGGCGTAATTGTCGCAAGCAGCGAGCTGAACACGATAGGCGAACAGATGGGCGTGGACACGGCGGAAATATTTTCTTCGTTCGACGTTAAGGTTTTCGCAGGCAAATCTTTCCTCGCATTCGGCAATAATATGCAGACCGACTGCGCCGTTTTCGTTGACGGCGACGACAAGGAGGCCGGCCGCTACGCAAGCCTTGTGGCAATAGCACTCGCAAACATCAAGCAGTATCACGACGAAAAATATGACAGGGGTAACTTTATAAAGAACGTTATTCTTGACAATATTCTTCAGGGAGACATCTATCTCAAGAGCCGCGAGCTTTCGTTCAACAACGAAGCCAGACGCTGCGTTCTTCTTATAAGAATACCCGAAAAGAACGACACTGCCGTTTTTGACGCCATACTCGGTCTTTTCCCGGACAGAAGCAAGGACTTCGTCATCAATATCAACAAGACGGATATCGTCCTCGTCAAGGAAATCCGTCCGCAGACAGAGCTTAAAGATCTCGAAAAGCTCGCAAGAAGCATAGCCGACACGCTCACCAAGGAGTTCTATATAACGGCTCTTATCGGTATCGGCACGACGGTAGTCGGCATCAAGGATCTCGCCCGTTCGTTCAAGGACGCTCAGATCGCTCTCGAGGTCGGCAAGGTCTTCGACACCGAAAAAACCATCATCACATATGAAAATCTCGGCATAGCCCGTCTTATTTATCAGCTTCCGACGACGCTTTGCGACATGTTCCTGAAGGAGATATTCAAGCGCGGTTCAATCGAGAACCTCGACCATGAAACTCTCTTCACGATTCAGAAGTTCTTCGAAAACAACCTCAACGTTTCCGAAACTTCGAGAAAGCTGTTCGTTCACAGAAATACCCTGGTTTACAGACTTGAAAGAATCAAGAAGCTCACGGGTCTCGATCTTCGTGAGTTCGACGACGCTATCGTTTTCAAAGTAGCGCTCATGGTCAAGAAGTATCTTGACGCTAACCCGATCAAGTACTGATAATCTCCGCGGGTATAAACTCACCGTGCCCGCCGTGGGGCGGCGCGTACGGCAAACGATTTCAAGGAAAGAGAAGAATATGATTGAATTTAAAAATGTCAGTATGACATATAAGACCAACAACACGGTCGCTCTTGACGATGTGACGGTCACCATAAATGACGGCGAATTTGTGTTTGTCGTCGGCGCGTCGGGCGCGGGAAAAAGCTCGTTCCTCTCGGTCATTATGGGGCTTGAAAAAGTCGACAAGGGCGTGGTACGCGTCGGACCGTTCAATCTGACGAAGATTAAACGCCGCGAGCTGCCTTATCTGCGCCGCATGCTCGGCATTGTCTTTCAGGATTTCCGCCTGATTCCGAAGATGACGGTCTATGACAATGTCGCTTTCGCCCTTCGCGTTATCGGAATGGGCGAGAGAAAGATAACAAGGCGAGTTCAGTATGTTCTCAAGCTCGTCGATCTGACCGACAAGGCGGCGTGCCTGCCGAATCAGCTTTCGCAGGGCGAAAGACAGAGGGTCGCTATCGCCAGAGCCCTCGTCAATAACCCGGCGGTCATCATAGCCGACGAACCGACAGGTAACCTTGACCCGATACTCTCCAAGGACATTATGGTTCTTTTCGACAAGATAAACGCTCTCGGCGCAACGGTCGTCGTCGTCACCCACGATCTGGAGCTTGTTCATATGTTCTCGCATAGGGTAGTCACCCTCAATAACGGCAAGATCGTCTCGGATGTTCCGGCGAAGATCCCGTTCTCGGCTCAAAGCGTTTCCGACCCGAAGGGAGGTGCCGCCCGTGGCTAAGAAGACAGAATCTCAGACAGAGATCAAAAACTCAAAGCAGCAGCCCGCACCCAAGCAGAGCAATAAAAAGCAGAAAAACGGCGGCGTCAACATCAATTATCTGACGAAGATGGGACTTAAAAACCTCGTTTCCCACCACAGCATGACGCTTTCCTCGGTCAGCGTTCTGACGGCGTGTTTGCTTCTCATAGGCGTTTCGCTTATGATACTGTTCAACATTCAGTCCATGGTCAAGCAGGTCGAAAGACAGAACGTTGTTATCGCCTTTGTTGATAAAGGCCTCGACGAAGCCGCCACACAGCAGGTCGGCGAGAACCTCAAAAAGGTCGCGAATGTCGCCTCGGTCGAATTCGTTTCGAAAGAGGACGCTTTCCTCGATCAGCTCGAATCCTACGGCGTTGAAGCGGACTCGTTCAAGGATCTTCTTGAAAATCCGCTCCCTGACTGTTATCATGTCACGGTGTCAAATTTGGATAATTTCGATATAACGCTGACAAACATCAAAAACGTTCCGAATGTGTCGTCGATCCGTGAAAGCCAGGAGCTTGTCGGACAGATAACGGCTCTGCAGAAGTCGGTCTCGGCGATATGCGCGGTCATAGTTATACTCCTGTTTGTTGTTTCGGTGTTCATTATCACCAATACAATAAAGATAACAATGGTCTACAGAAAGATAGATATACAGGTCATGAAGTCCGTCGGTGCGACGAACACCTTTGTCCGCTGGCCGTTTATCGTTGAGGGCGTTGTCATAGGCGTATTCTCCGCCCTGCTTGCTCTCGGACTGACCTACGGCGTTGAAAAGCTTGAAGGCGACGCTTTCTCATCGTTCATCACGCTCTTCGGCGGCGGAACGGTCTCGATATTCGACCACTGGCCGATACTTGTCGCCTGTTATGTCGGCGGCGGCCTTTTGATCGGTATATTCGGAAGCATCGTCACTATGGCGAAATATCTCAGAAAAGAAGGCAGTGAGGCAAATGAAATCTAAGGCATTAAAGAGAGTCTTGTCATATCTTTTATGCGCTATCCTCGTTTTCTCCTGCGTCTGTTTCAGCCCGATGAATGTCGGAGCCGATTCCACCCTTGATAAGCTCAAGGCGGAGCAGGCGGCGTTGCAGCAGAAGATATCCGCGAACAAACAGAGACTTGCGGCTCTCGAATCGGACATCAACAATCAGGAGGCGTATCTTTCAACTCTTGATTCCGATCTTGATTACACGAGAAATCAGATCGACAATCTTCTTGAACAAAAGGATATTATCGACTCACAGGTCAAGGCTGTCGAGGACACGATAAAGAGCTATCAGAATGAAATCGAACAGATAAATTCCGATATAATTACGGCTAATTCAAAGATTAAGACGGCGCAGAAGAATGTCAAGACGGCTTACAGCAATATGTCAGACCGACTCGAGAGCGCATATATCACGGGTACGGACACGAACCTGAAGATACTTTTAAGCTCGGACAGCATAGCGACATTCCTGACCCGTCTTGAGATGATGAAGCGAGTCAGCGAAAGCGACGCCGAACTTATAAATAAGTTCAAGGCGGAAATAGAGGTTCTCAAGCTCTCGAAGAACTCTCTTCAGGAGAGGACAAAGTCCCTCGCCGAAAAGAAAGAGAAGATCAAAGAGGAAAATCAGAGCCTTTATGAAAAACAGGCGGAACTCAGACAGACCAAGTCTCAGCTTGACACCGCCAAGAAAAATCTCGAATCCCAGTATGCAAGCGCTCAGTCTTATAAGGACAAGCTCGACAAGAACAGCTCGGCTTATAAGAATCTTATAGCGAAGCAGCAGAGAGAAGAGGAGGCGGCCGAAGCCGCAATCGAGGCCTACATCGCCGAACACGCGAGCCGTTCCGACGGCAACGGCAGCGGTGTTGTCGACAAGTCGACGAAGTTCTCATTTCCGCTCAAATACCCCGGAGTACACTTAACAAGCACTTTCGGCAGAAGAAACCTCATGGGCAAGTGGGAAGGCCACGGCGGAGCCGATTTTTCAGCCGGCGGAATCTACGGTGCGTCTATATACGCTTCAAGAGGCGGAACGGTAATTTATACCGACCCGTATTGCACCACTACCTACGGTAAGTATGTCATCATCGACCACGGCGACGGCTATACTACTATATATGCCCATATGTCAAAGATCCTTGTCAGCAAGGGCCAGACGGTCAGCAGGGGACAGGTTATCGGTAAGGTCGGAAGCACGGGAAGATCGACAGGACCGCATCTACACTTTGAGATAAGAAAAGACGGCGAAAGACAGAATCCCATGAACTACGTTTCGATACCGTAATATAAATTTGCAAGGAAAGGCAATTTCTCAGGGGAGTGATTGCCTTGCCTGCGTTTAAAGGCATCTTTTTTTCGCACTGCCGAAAAAAAGATTACGCCTTAATATACGGCGGACAAATCGTCCGGGAAAGGACAGTATATGAGCAAAAAAATATCACTCGGAGCGACGATAGGGCTTATCGCCATAGCCATAGCCCTCACCGTTTCGATCACGATGACCGCTTCAAGCGGAATATATAATTCACTGCTGAAATATTTGCCCGAAAAGGTACAAACCTACTCTCAGCTTGAGGAGATCGGCAGCATCATTAAGTCAAACTACTACGGCAACATTGACGAAGCGAGCCTTGAAAAAGCGGTCGCCAACGGATATGTGAACGGCCTTGGAGATAAATACTCCAAATTCATGAGCGCCGACGAGTACGCAAACTATGACGCGAGAAACCAAGGTAAGATGACCGGCATAGGTATCACGTACACAAGAAGCGGCAACAACATAAAGATAACTCAGGTCTTCGACGGCTCGCCCGCTCAGATAAGCGGTCTTAAAAAGGGCGACATCATCGTCGCTTTCGACGGCGAAGCGATCACCAAGGAGAACTACAGCGAGATGATCTCCAAATTCGAGGGCGACAAGCTTTCGACGGTCAACCTGACATATAAAAACAAGTCGGGCGAGAGAACCATCAGCATCGCCAAGGGATACGAAGCGCAGAGCGTCAGCACCCAGGCGGACAACCAGATAGGCTATATAAAGATCAACGATTTCTATTCAACCACCGCGAAACAGGTTCAGACGGCGGTCGATAAGTTCGTTTCTCAGAACGCGACAGGACTGATCCTCGACCTGAGAGACAACTCAAGCACCAACTTCGAGGCGGCGATCAATGTTATCGACATATTCGTGCCGAGCCTTGAGGGAACGGACGCCTTGGCGACGGTCGTCGACGCCGGCGGAAACACGCTTTCGACATACGCTTCGGACGCATCTTCGGTCAACCTTCCGATAGTCGTCATAACCAACGCCGGTACTCTCGGCGGCGCGGAACTTTTGGCGTGCGATCTTCGAAATACGGGAAAAGCGACGCTCGTCGGCGAAACAACGGCAGGCGTCGGCGTTATGCAGAAGGTCTTCAAGCTGACAAACGGCGGAGCGCTTCTGCTCTCGGTCGGCGAGATACTTCCTTATAAGGGCGAAAGCTATAACGGAACGGGCGTTGTCCCCGACTATAAGGTCGAGCGAAAGGGCGATCCCAAGGAGCTTAAAGACGATAATGTTTACACATATGCGGTTTCTGTTTTCAACAATGAGACTGAGGGGGAATAAGTCAAAATGAAACACTGCAATGTAATTTCTCACAGAGGCGCTAACTGCTTTGCGCCGCAGAACACACTTCCGGCTTTTGAAAAGTCCGTCGAGCTGAAAGTCGACGGCTTCGAAACAGACGTACATCTGACGAAAGACGGAGTACCTGTTCTTTGTCACAATTATACGATCAACGCCACAAGTGACAGCAAGGGCAGTATCACCGATTATACGTACGAGGAACTTCTCGGCTTCGATTTCGGCAACTACTTCTCGCCGGCATACAGCGGAACGAAGATCCCGACGGTCGACGAATTTCTCACTCTCGCCGAAAAAGCCGATCTTAAGGTACTCAACATTGAGCTGAAAAGCCCGAAAGAAGCGAGAGAGGCCGAGATCGTCGAGCTGACGATCGACATGGTCAAGGAACACGGACTTCTTGACAGACTGCTTATATCGAGCTTCAATCCCGAGCTTCTTGTCAGAGCCAAGGAATATGAGCCGACCTGCAAGACCGGTCTGTTATACAGCCCAGACAAGAAGATAGCGTGGACGATCGCCAAAGACGCGGTCGCATACGCCGAGAACATCGGAGCGGACGCTCTGCATCCGCATGAGATATATGTTTCAAAGACATACGTCGACAGAGCCCACGCTCACGGAATAATGGTCAACCCGTGGACGATAGACAAGCCCAAGAGCATAGAAAAAATGCTCGACTTCGGCGTTGACGGAATCATAACCAACAAGCCCGATCTCGTTCAGCAGCTGATCAAGGTCAGAGCGGCTAAGGAAGAGCAGTAAATATTAGCCCTCCGCAAAACGCGAGTTTTGCGGAGGGCGTTTTTTGGGGAGGGTGGGAACCGCGGCGGGCGA
>USMJ01000009.1 GCA_900555805.1 uncultured Oscillospiraceae bacterium
AAAGCGTTCACAGCTTCAAGATATGACCGAGGCGGCGAGGACGATTATATAAACTGCCCGATGAACAAAGAGGAGTATGAAAAGTTCTACACCGAGCTTGTGAACGGCGAAAGCGCCGAACTTCACTCGTTCGATAAGCGCAAGGATGTCTATGAAGGCTGTATGCCCATAGAGGTCATGGCTTCAAGGGGCGCGGACACAATGCGCTTCGGACCGCTCAAGCCCGTAGGACTTCGCGACCCGAGAACAGGCCACAGACCGTGGGCGGTGCTTCAGCTGAGAAAAGAGAACGATCGCGGTACCTTATATAATTTAGTCGGATTTCAGACAAATCTGAAATTTCCCGAGCAGAAGCGGATTTTCTCGCTTATACCGGCGCTCGAAAACGCCGAATTTGTCAGATACGGCGTCATGCATAGGAACACATTCATAAATTCGCCGAAGCTTTTGAATTCCGATTATTCATTCAGAGGCAGGGATAACCTCTTCTTCGCCGGTCAGATAACGGGCGTCGAGGGCTATATGGAGTCCGCCTCGTCTGGAATTCTGGCAGGCTTCAACATGGCGAGAAGACTAAGCGGACTTGAGACGGCAACGCTGCCTGAAACGACGATGATGGGCGCACTGTCAAGATATATCAGCGACGAAAGCGTGAAGAACTTTCAGCCCATGGGCGCAAACTTCGGCGTGCTTCCGCCGATAGAACCGCATATAAGAGACAAAAAAGAAAGATATAAAGCCCTCGCAAACAGAGGGATAAACGATTTAGAAAAATACTTAGACGAAATAAGGAAGTGACAAGATTGACGGAGCTTGAAAACAAAATAGGCTATAAATTTAAAAATCCGCAACTTTTGAATCACGCTCTGACTCACTCGTCCTACGCTAATGAAAAGCATTTGCCTTACGGCAGTAACGAGCGATTGGAGTTTTTGGGCGATTCGGTTTTGGGCGTTATAACGGCGGAATATTTCTTCAAAAATTTTGACCTGCCGGAGGGCGAGCTGACAAAGCTCAGGGCCTCGACAGTGTGCGAAAAGTCGCTTTTCGCTTTTGCCAAGGAGCTTGATCTCGGAAAGTACCTGCTTTTGGGCAAAGGCGAAATCAGAACGCACGGGGCGGAAAGACCGTCCATTCTGTCGGACGCGTTCGAGTCGGTCATAGCCGCGATATACCTTGACGGCGGAATGCCGGCGGCGGAGAAATTCGTTCTTCGCTTCATTTCAAAGGCGGTCGTCGAAAACCCCGGTTTCCACGACTACAAGACCGCGCTCCAGGAGATAATCCAGAAAAATCCCGACGAACACATTTCCTATGTACTCGTCGGCGAGAGCGGCCCGGACCACGACAAGCGCTTCGAAGTTGAGGTTCACCTTGACAGCAACGTCATCGGAAGCGGCATCGGAAAAAGCAAGAAGATTGCCGAGCAGGAAGCGGCAAAAGCCGCGCTCGAGCTGATGGGCGTTGACATCGACAAATGAAGAAACACATCAACATCGCCCTTTTCGTGCCGCATCTCGGCTGTCCGCATCAGTGTAGCTTCTGCAATCAGAAGAGCATTTCGGGCTGTGTGAAACAGACGACCGAAGATGATATAAGGTACGCCGCAGACACTGCTTTGCGGTCGGCTGACTGCTCGCAGGGCGAGATAGCGTTCTTCGGCGGAAGCTTCACGGCGATAGACAGAGACTATATGATAAGCCTTCTGAAAACGGCGAACGAATATATAAAAAGCGGCAGGGTCGGCGGAATAAGAATATCCACGCGCCCCGACTGTATTGACGAAGAAGTGCTGACCGTACTGAAAAAATACGGTGTGACGGCGATAGAACTCGGCTGTCAAAGCATGGACGACGAAGTTTTGGCTCTCAACAAAAGAGGGCATGACAGCAGAGCTGTCGAAGAAGCTTCAAGGCTCATAAAAGACTTCGGCTTTGAACTCGGACATCAGATGATGACGGGGCTTTACGGCTCGACGCCCGAAAAGGACATAGAAACGGCGAAGAAGCTCATATCGCTGAAGCCCGACACCGTCAGAATATATCCGACGGTCGTTTTGGAGAACACGGAGCTTTGCGAAAAATACAGAAACGGCGAATACGCTCCTCAAAGCCTTGACGAAGCAGTAGAACTTTGCAGCGAACTTTTGAAAATGTTCTCGAAAGCGGATATCCCCGTCATAAGGCTCGGACTTCATTCGGGCGGAAACGTCGAAGAAGGCTTCGTCGCGGGAGTATATCATCCCGCATTCAGAGAACTTTGCGAGAGCAAAATATATTTTGATAAAGCTGCCGCTCTCTTAGAGGGCGTACCTAAAGGCAATATTGACATGACCGTTTCGGCGAAATTCGTTTCGCAGGCTCTCGGTCAGAAACGCGGCAATATCGAAAAATTAGCCGATCTCGGCTACAAATGTCGGATAATTCAAGATCCGACGATGAAGAAGTACGACGTAAAAATCGTACCGAAAGGAAACTGACATGATTTTAAAAGCATTGGAAATGCAGGGCTTCAAGTCCTTTGCAGATAAAACCGTATTCGAGTTTGAAAAGGGAATAACGGCTGTCGTCGGCCCTAACGGAAGCGGAAAAAGCAACATTTCGGACGCTATACGCTGGGTTTTGGGCGAACAGTCGACCAAAAGCCTGAGAGGCTCGAAGATGGAGGATGTCATCTTCAGCGGAACAAGCGTCCGCCGCCCTCTCGGCTACGCTCAGGTCACGCTCAGACTCGACAATACGGACAGAAGCATAAAAAAATATGACACGGACGAGGTCGCCGTCACAAGAAGATACTACAGATCCGGCGACAGCGAATACGCAATAAACGGCGAAACGGTCAGGCTGAGAGACATACACGAGATGTTCATGGATACGGGTCTCGGAAGAGACGGCTATTCCATGGTCAGCCAGGGCAAGATCGACACCATGATCTCCACAAGAGGCAACGAGCGCCGCGAAATGTTCGAAGAAGCGGCAGGAATTTCCCACTACCGATACAGCCGAACGGATTCGCTTAAAAAGCTCGCTCAGGCGGAAGAAAACCTCGTCAGACTTCGCGATATTCTGACAGAACTCGAGGGCCGTATAGGTCCGCTGAAAATTCAGAGCGAAAAAGCCGAAAAATTCCTCGTGCTTGCCGGCGAGAAAAAAGAGCTTGAAATCGGACTGTGGCTTTACACCATCGACAAAGCCAAAAAGGAATTGAAAGAGCAGGAGGACAAGCTCGCTATATGTACCAATGAGTATGAGCAGGCGGAGACGGAACTCGAAACGATAGAAAAAAAGATCGACGAGGCAATAGCCGAAAGCCAGAACATAACGGTCAAAATCGAAGAAATCAGAGCCAACGTAGCGAAATATGAAGAACAGGCTTTGACGATAGACGCGAATATAGCGGTTTTGGAAAACTCGATAGAGCATAACAACAGCACGGTCGAGAGAATAACAAGAGAGAGAAACGAGAACACCGACGCCAAAGCGGCGATTGAAAAAGAAATAGAAAACTGCGAAAACGAAATAAAAGAACTTACGGAGTTTTCGGAAACCAAGCAGAAAGATCTTCTCGATCTCGCCGAGAGAATAACCGAAACCCAGAAGCAGGGCGGCTCTCTCGCCGATGAAAGCTCCGTGCTTTCGGGTGAAATAGCGAGACTGACGAAGATCTTAGCCGATAACAGGGTCGCATCCTCAACAGCCAAATCGTCGATAGATGAGATAAAATCAAGACAGGACGCCATAGACGAGCTTATCGAAAAGCGCAGACAGACGGCGAAAGAGCTGAAAGAGGACGAAGACCGCCGCAAGTCGGAGCTTTCGGGGCTTGACGAGACAATAACGAGCCTGACGAACACTGTCAGCGGCTATGAGATAAGGGTCAGAAACCGCACCCAAAAGGCGGAGGAGCTTAAAAAGAGCATAGACGACAAGGCGTTCGAGATAAGAAAGAAAGAATCCCGGGCGAAGATGCTTGAGGATCTCGAGAAGAACATGGAGGGCTACTCGGGGGCGGTCAAGGCCGTCATGCGAGAGGTCAAGAGAGGGACGCTTCGGGGAATCCACGGCGCGATCTCGCAGCTTATCACAGTCGACAACAAATACGCCGTCGCGGTCGAAACGGCGTTCGGGGCGGCTATTCAGAACATCGTCACCGACAGCGAGAACGACGCCAAGAGAGCGATCGAGTTTCTTAAAAGGTCGAACGCGGGCCGCGCGACATTCCTGCCGCTGACGGCAATAAAGCCTAAGACCTTGCAGGAGAGCGGCCTCGACGACTGTTTCGGTTTTGTCGATATAGCCATAAATCTTTTGTCGTACGATCAGAGGTATGATAATATAATCAAGAACCTGCTCGGAAGGACAGTCGTCTGCGAGGACATGGACAGCGCCATATCTATAGGCAAGCGCTATTCCAACAGATTCAAGATAGTCACCCTTGACGGACAGGTCATAAATGCGGGCGGTTCGATGACGGGCGGCTCAAGAACCCAGAACTCGGGCATACTTTCAAGAGGAACCGAAATAGAAAAGCTCGCGGCGGCTGTCAGGGACGAGCAGAAAAAGCTCGATATGCTCACCGACAGCTATAAGCTCATTTCGGAGGATCTCAATTCCGCGATAGCGAGCCTTGACGGAGCGAAATCCGATCTCTTAAGAGGTCAGGAGGATAAGATACGCCGCGAAGGCGAACTGAGACTGACGCAGGAACAGATTGCGGCGGCAGAAAAAGCGCTTTCGGAGCTTGAAGAAGAAAAGACCTCGGCGAGCGCAAGAATCGAAGCTATAAGCAAGATCTGCGCCGACGCCGACGCAAGAATAGAGGATATAACGAAAAAGATATCCGACAGCGAAAAGAAGCTCGGCGAGCTCGGCGAAAAGAGGAGACTCAGCGAGGAGCTTCGCGAGAAGATATCGAGCGAAGCGACGGAAATCAATCTTGCCATAAGAGGAGCGGAAAAGGATATCGAGATAAGACGCTCATCAATAGAAGAACTCAAGGCGAGAATAGGCTCACAGAGCAATAAGATGCTCGAGCTTGACGGCGAGATAGAAGAAATCAAAAACAAGAACGCCGAGCTTTCGGACGAAATATCGAGACTCAGATCGGAAGCCGAAAAGCTCAGAAACGACGGTGGAAGCTCAAAGGAGCTTATCGCGAAACTTCAGAGCGAGCGAAACGAAGCCGAGGCGAGATCAACCTCACTGCGTACCCTCGAAAGAAACAAGACTTCCGAGAGAGAACGCATCAGCGGCGAGCTCGCAAGGCTCGAGGAAAGAAAGGTCACCATGCTCAAGGAGTATGACGACACGATCAACAAGCTTTATGACGAATATCAGCTGACAAGGCGCGAAGCGGAAAACCTCGGAATAGTCATCGAGGAGCCGCATAAAGCCCAGCGCAGACTGGCGGAGATAAAAAGCCGCATTCGCTCGCTCGGCAGCGTAAACGTCGGGGCTATCGAGGAGTATAAAGAGGTCGGCGAAAGATATGAATTCATGTCGTCGCAGGTCGGCGATGTCGAAAAGAGCAAGGCGGAGCTTATCAAGCTCATAGACGAGCTGACGGGCAAAATGGCGGAGCAGTTCAGAGAACAGTTCGCAAAGATCGGCAGCGAATTCACGACGACATTCCGTGAACTTTTCGCCGGCGGTATGGCGGAGCTGAGGCTCGAAGACCCCTCCAACGTTCTGGAAAGCAACATCGAGATCAAGGTTCAGCCGCCGGGCAAGAACGTTCAGAATATCGACCTGCTTTCGGGCGGCGAAAAGGCGCTTTCGGCCATCGCCCTGCTGATAGCTATAATCAAGGTCAACCCGGCTCCGTTCTGTATCTTCGACGAGGTCGAAGCGGCTCTTGACGAAGTGAACGTTTCGAAGTACGCGCAGTATCTGCGCAGGATGACGGACACCACACAGTTCGTCCTTATCACTCACAGACGGGGCTCCATGGAGGAAGCGGATATGCTCTACGGCGTAACGATGCAGGAGGAGGGAGTGTCAAAGCTTCTGGAGCTTAAGACGGCCGAAATGGCGAGACGGCTCGGCATTACATAAGGAGGTAAGAAAATGGGAATTTTCAAGAAACTGGGCTTCGGCCTTAAAAAGACAAGAGAAAATGTTTCGGGGGCTATCGAAGACGTTCTCGGCGCATATGAAGAGATAAACGACGATCTCTATGAGGAGCTTGAAGAAGCTCTCGTCATGGGCGACGTCGGAGTTAAAACGGCTCAGGACATAGTCGAGGAGCTGAGAAAACGAGTCAACAAAAACGAGGTCAGAAACCCCAAGCACGCCAAGATCATAATTCAGGAGATCATCTCCGATATGCTTCAGGGCGGCGAGGATATGGGCCTTGTCACAATTCCGTCGATAATTCTCGTTATCGGCGTCAACGGCGTCGGCAAGACGACGACTATCGGCAAGCTCGCCGCAAGATACAAGGCGGAGGGCAAAAAAGTCATACTCGGCGCGGCGGACACGTTCAGAGCGGCGGCCATAGAGCAGCTCGAGGTCTGGGCGGACAGAGCCGGCGTCGACATGATAAAGCATAAAGAGGGCGCAGACCCGGCGGCTGTCGTTTTCGACACCATCAACGCCGGTATCGCGAGAGACTGCGACATCATAATCTGCGACACGGCGGGCAGACTTCACAACAAGAAAAATCTCATGGATGAGCTCGGAAAGATATACCGCGTCATTGACCGCGAACTTCCGTGGTCGGACAGAGAAATTCTCCTTGTCCTTGACGCGACGACGGGTCAAAACGCCGTCAATCAGGCGCGCGAATTCATGAACGTCGCCGAAATCACGGGCATCGCCCTGACAAAGCTCGACGGCACGGCGCGCGGCGGCGTTGTTCTCGCTATCAAAAATGAGCTGAAACTCCCCGTCAAATTCATCGGCGTGGGCGAGGGAATCGACGACCTCCAGCCGTTCGACCCGTCCGCGTTCGCCAAGGCGCTGTTCGAAAACACCGCCGAAACCGTCAAGGAGGACGACGAACAGGGAGAAGAATAAGCTTCGCGTGTACGCGTTGAAAACGGCTTCGAAAATGAACTTTCTGCCCGCGGGGCAGACAGGATAATGAGGAAAATCAAAAATGAATTTTATAATAGCCACACATAATAAGAAAAAACTCGGGGAACTCAGCCGAATACTTTCGCCGCTCGGCATAAACGCCGTGACGGCGGAGCAGATCGGGCTGACGCTCACCGACGCCGAAGAAACGGGCGAGACCTTCGAGGAGAACGCCTATATCAAGGCGAAAAGCGGCTGCGATGAGAGCGATATGCCGTGCATAGCGGACGATTCGGGACTTATGGTCGACGCGCTTTCGGGCGCGCCCGGAGTGTATTCCGCAAGATTTTCCGGCGTTCACGGCGACGACGAAGCCAACATAGACAAGCTGTTGTCCATGCTCGAAAACGTCCCGGATGAAAAGAGGACGGCGAGGTTCAAAAGCGCGGTCTGCTGCGTGTTCCCGAACGGCGACGTCATCACGGTCGACGGCGTATGCGAAGGCAGGATAGGCTTCGAGCGCAGAGGCAGCGGCGGCTTCGGATACGACCCCGTGTTCATGGTCGGCGACAAGAGCTTTTCGGAGCTGACCGCCGAGGAAAAGGACGCCATAAGCCACAGAGGCAACGCCCTTAGAAAGCTCAAAACGGAGCTTGAGAAATATTTGAATAAGTGATTTAAGGAGCATATTTATGACAGGTAAAGAGAGAGCAGCGTTCAGAGCGAAAGCTAATTCGCTTGAACCGCTGTTTCAGGTCGGCAAGGGCGGCATGAGCGACGCGCTTGTCAAACAGACCGACGACGCGCTCAGAGCGAGAGAGCTTATCAAGCTCAAGGTTTTGCTTGATTCGTCGCCCGTGACCCCGAGGGAGGTCGCCGACGAGTTGGCGGAGAAAACACAGAGCGACGTTATTCAGGTTATCGGCGGCGTTATTGTGCTTTACAGAGAAAATCCCGAGATAGCCAAGAAGCTCAAAGAGAAAGAAAAAGCGAAGAAACTCGCCGCGAGAAACGCTAAGATCAAGGCGGCGGGAAGAGACGCAAAGCCGAGAGGCAAAAAGCTAAGGTGATAAAAATGAGATTAGCCGTTTTCGGCGGTACGTTCAACCCACCGCATAAGGGACATTTAAGAAACGCCGAGGAGTTTATTTCTAAGCTTTCGCTTGATAAGGTGCTGGTCATACCGACATTTATTCCGCCGCATAAGAGAGCGCAAATGCTCGCAAGCGGTGCGGACAGGCTCGAAATGTGCCGCAGGACATTCACCTCCGATAAGTTTGAAATAAGCGACGCCGAACTTCAAAGGCAGGGCAAAAGCTACTCATATGATACACTTTGCGAGGTGAAAGCGAAGTATCTCGACAGCGAGATCTATATGATAATCGGCTCGGATATGCTTTTGACATTCCATGAATGGTATCGCTATGAGGATATCCTGAAAATGTGCAGACTCTGCGTTATGACGAGAAATGACGATGTCACCGTCGGGAAAATGAAAACTTACGCTGAAGATGTTCTTCATCTCGGCGAGGGGGAGATAATCATTTCCGACCTGCCGGCGTTCGAACTTTCATCGACGGATATCAGAAGTCTGATAAGAGACGGCGGCGAAATTGAAACCTACCTCACGCACGGCGTTATCTCGTACATCAAGGAGAAAAAGCTATATATGAAAAACTCGGTCGCGGAGCTTAAAACCCTGCTTCAATCAAGACTTAACGAAAAAAGATATATCCACTCGCTCGGCGTGGCGGACACGGCGAAAAGGTTAGCCGAAAAATTCGGCGTCGACCCCGAAAGAGCATATTTGGCGGGGCTGGTCCACGACATCACAAAGAACACGCCCGACAGCGAGCAGTTGCAAATAATAGAAAACAGTGGTATAATATTAACTTTAGAGGAAAGAAATAATCCTAAGCTGTTCCACGCAATTTCCGGCAGCGCATATATAAAGGACGTCCTCGGCTTTGAGGATGAAGAGATCATCTCCGCCGTGAGATATCACACCACGGGCAAGGCGGGAATGACCACACTCGAAAAAATCATTTATGTGGCCGATTTTGTCTCACCTGAGAGGGATTTCCCGGGTGTCGACTTCATGAGAGAGCTTGCGTTCGACGATCTTGACAAGGCCTGCCTTTTCGCCGTCGACTTCTGCATACCCAATCTCGTCAAGACGGGAAGCGTGCTTCATCCCGACAGCGTGGGACTTTATAACGAGCTTATTATTAAACGAACGACATACAGAAAGGAAGATGCAAATGACAGGCTTGGAATTAGCCAAGACCGCGGTTAAGATACTCGACAACAAGAAAGCGGTCGATATCGAAGCCATAGAGACAACGGAGCGCACTATCGTCAGCGACTACTTCGTTATCGCCAACGGCACTTCAAACACCCATGTCAAGGCTCTCGCCGACGAGGTCGAATTTGAGCTTAGCAAGCTCGGAGTCGAGCCTCTTCATGTTGAGGGCAGAGCGACGGGCTGGATACTTCTCGACTATAACGAGGTTCTTATCCACATTTTCACAAAGGAAAGCCGAGACTACTATAATCTTGAACGACTATGGAGCGACGCGAAGATAATAGATATCAGCGAGCTTATTACGGAGTGAAAGGAATAATATATAATGAAATACGATTTTAAAGCAACGGAAACAAAATGGCAGAAAATATGGGAAGACACGGGCGTTTTCAAGGCAAAGGACGAGTTCGACAAGCCGAAATTCTATGCTCTTGTCGAGTTCCCTTATCCCTCGGGCGCAGGTATGCACGTCGGACACATCAAGGCTTATTCGGGTCTTGAGGTTGTCTCGAGAAAGAGAAGAATGCAGGGCTACAACGTCCTGTTCCCGATAGGCTTCGACGCCTATGGTCTGCCGACGGAAAACTATGCTATCAAGACAGGCATACATCCCAGACAGGTCACGGACATGAACATCAAGAAGTTCACTTCTCAGCTTAAGAAGGTCGGCTTCTCCTTTGACTGGGACAGAGTTATAGACACCACGCAGGAGGACTACTACAAGTGGACGCAGTGGATCTTCCTTAAAATGTTCGAACATGGTCTGGCTTTCAGAGACAAGACATTAGTCAACTACTGCCCGTCATGTAAGGTCGTTCTTTCAAACGAGGATTCACAGGGCGGCAAGTGCGACATATGCCACAGCGAGATAGTCCAGAAGTCAAAGGACGTTTGGTATCTCCGTATAACCGAATACGCCGACAAGCTCCTTGAGGGCCTCGACAGAGTTGACTATCTCCCGAACATCAAGCTTCAGCAGAGAAACTGGATCGGCAAGTCAACAGGCGCGTTCGTCAACTTCAAGGTAAAGGACACCGACGAACAGCTCAGAATATATACCACAAGACCCGACACACTCTTCGGCGTCACATTCATGGTTATGGCTCCCGAGCATCCTATGCTCGATAAATACAGAGCTATGCTCAAGAACACAGACGAAATTGACTCATATAAGACAGAATGCGCTAAAAAGACCGAGTTTGAGAGAACACAGCTCGTCAAGGATAAGACCGGCGTAAGGCTCGACGGTCTGACCGCGATAAACCCCGTCAACGGCAAGGAGATCCCGATCTACATATCGGACTACGTTATGATGGGCTACGGAACAGGCGCTATTATGGCTGTACCGGCGCACGATCAGCGTGACTATGAGTTCGCGAAGAAGTTCGGAATTGATATCATCGAAGTCATCAAGGGCGGCGATATCTCGAAAGAGGCGTACACCGGCGACGGCGAAATGGTCAACTCCGACTTCCTTAACGGAATGACAAACAAGAAGGATTCTATAGAGAAGATGCTCGAGTTCTTAGCCGAAAAGGACATCGGCGAAAAGGGCGTTCAGTATAAGATGAAAGACTGGGCGTTCAACCGTCAGCGCTATTGGGGCGAGCCTATCCCGATCGTTTACTGCGATAAATGCGGTATGGTTTCCGTTCCCTATGACGAGCTTCCGCTCAAGCTTCCCCCGGTCAAGGACTTCAAGCCCGGCACGGACGGCGAAAGCCCGCTGGCAAAGATAGACGACTTCGTCAACTGCACCTGCCCGAAATGCGGCGGCAAGGCGAGAAGAGAGACAGACACCATGCCTCAGTGGGCAGGTTCGTCATGGTATTTCCTCAGATATATCGATCCGCATAACGACAAGGCGTTCGCCGACTTCGACAAGCTCAAATACTGGCTTCCCGTCGACTGGTATAACGGCGGCATGGAGCACGTCACCCGTCACGTTATATACTCGCGTTTCTGGCATAAGTTCCTCTATGACATCGGCGCTGTTCCCTGTGATGAGCCGTACGCCAAGAGAACTGCTCAGGGCTTGATTCTCGGCCCCGACGGAGATAAGATGAGCAAGTCAAAGGGCAACGTCGTCGATCCGAACGAAGTCGTTGACGCTTACGGCGCCGACGTACTGCGTACCTATGTTCTGTTCATGGGTGACTACGAGAAAGCCGCACCCTGGAGCGAAAACAGCGTTAAGGGCTGCAAGAGATTCATCGACAGAGTATGGAACCTGGGCGAGATTGTCACCGATTCGAACGAGTATTCATCTAAGCTCGAAGTTCCGTTCAACAAGACGATAAAGAAGGTCTCCGAAGACATAGAAGCGATGAAGTATAACACGGCGATAGCCGCGCTTATGACGCTTCTCAATCAGATATACGACCACGGTTCAATCACGAAGAAAGAACTCGGCGTTTATCTCACGCTTCTCAATCCGTTCGCGCCCCATGTCACCGAAGAAATGTGGCAGAAGAACGGCTTTGACGGTATGCTCGCAAACGGCAAGTGGGTCGAGTGGGATGAAAGCAAGTGCGTTGACGAGACGATAGAGATCGTCGCCCAGATCAACGGCAAGGTCAAAGCGAGATTCAGCGTTCCGGCGGACATCGAACAGGCCGACGTTATCGAGCTTGTCAAGAAGGACGAAAAGGTCGCTTCTCTCATCGAGGGCAAGACGATCGTCAAGGAACTTTATGTCAAAGGTAAGCTTGTAAACATCGTTGTTAAATAAATGTTTAATCTTTTGTTGCAACTTTTTATCAAAATACTTGAATTTGAGTATTGACAATTATTTTTCAGCGTTGTATAATATCAAAGTATCCTTAGAGTGGGGAGACGGATAACCGCGTCCGTCTTCTCAAACAAAGTGGAAATATACCCCTGCTAAACAGGCGGAGGGAGGGAAATAAATGAGTCAGGTAAAGGTTAAAGAGAATGAATCTTTAG
>USMJ01000010.1 GCA_900555805.1 uncultured Oscillospiraceae bacterium
GTATTTGCCCGTTGAACGCTCAAAAACTATGTATTTTCTGTCGGAGGATTTGAACACAGGGTTCGAATAACCGATGTTTTCGACATAGCGCGTTTCGCCGTTCGGCTTGAACGAAATGAGCGATTTCGCCGTGACGACGATATTCCCCGACGACAGATGTATCGAGCCGACGACTTCGCTGTCGGTTGAAAACAGCAGGTCCTCGCCCCCGTCGCTCTTCGCTTTCTCGGTTCGCTGTCTGACATGCGGCGCGATGTAAAACGCCGTGAGCGCAAGAAGCCCCACCGAGATCAGAATTATGAGCGTACGCAATATTTTCTTCTGTTTTTTTCTTCCCTTGACTTTTATGACGGTCTCGGGGCGTTCGTTTTCTGTTTTAGCCATCGTTATTTTCTCCGTAAAAAACTTTATTCAGATACAGTCCGCAGGCGGGAGCCGTGGCCCCGGCTTTGCTTCTGTCCCTGCTTTCTATGATTTGCGGTACGCTCCCGGGTTCTATCTTGCCGCGGCTTATATCGAGGAGCGTTCCGACTGCGATTCTGACCATATTATATAGGAAACCGTCGCCGCTGATTCTGAATATTATCCTGTCACCGTCTCTTTCGACCGAAAAATCATAGACGGTTCTGACGGTGTCTTTGACGCTCGAACCCGCGGCGCAGAAAGCGGCGAAATCGTGAGTTCCGACGAAGTCTTTCGCCTGGGCGTCGAGCAATTTTTCGTCAAGCTTATATTTATAATGAAAAGCCGTGTGGAGCGAAAACGGATCTCTGACCGCCGAGTTGTTGATGATGTAGACATATTCCTTGCCCTCGCAGTCAAATCTCGCGTGGAAGCTGTCGCTTACCTGTTTGCAGTCGGTGACGGCTGTCTGTTCGGGCAGGACAGCGTTGAGCGCGCCGATAATTCTGTCGCAGGACATATCCGTCTCAAGTCGGCAGTTAAAGCAGAATTCGTTAGCGTGAACGCCGGCGTCGGTGCGGCTGCAGCCGTGAACAGTGACTTTCTGAGAGAATATGCGCTCGAAAGCGTCGGTCACGCATTGCTGAACGGTTATGCCGTTAGGCTGGATCTGCCAGCCGTGAAAAGCGAAACCGTCATATTTTATTTTGAACAGATAGTTTCGCATTTTTCCACCTCATACAAGCGATCCGAATTTGATGTTAAGCAGGACTATACCTGCGATTGAAAGTGAAAGTGTAGCAAATGAGACAAAATCACGAACTCCGAGCTTCATTTTCTTCATTCGTGTCCTGCCCTCGCCGCCCTGATAACAGCGGCACTCCATAGCAAACGCAAGCTCATAAGCTCTTCTGAAAGCCGAAACGAGCAATGGAACAAGTATGGGTATGAGCGCTTTGGATCTGGCTATAAGTCCGCCGCTTTCAAGATCCGCGCCTCTCGCTTTCTGGGCGTTCATGATACGGTCTATTTCGTCTATAAGCGTCGGTATGAATCTCAAAGCAAGCGTCATCATCATCGCGAGAGTATGCACCTGAATATGGAAAACCGTCAGCGGAGAGAGAAGTCTCTCTATGCCGTCGGTCAGCATTGTCGGCGTTGTGGTGTAGGTCAGAAGCGAGCTCGACATGATCAGAGCGACTATTCTGACCGCCATAAAGATCGCCGTATAAATTCCCTTGGTGGTGATAGTGAAGATCGACCACGAGACTAAAGTTGTACCGCCTGAGACATAAAATATGTTCAGAAGCGTTGTGAATATGATTATCGGGAGTATCGGCTTGATGCTTTTCAGAAACATCTTAAGCGGAACCTTGGATGCGAATATGGTCACAAGCAGCAGCGCGACCATCAGCAAAAGCGACCAGACGTTCTTGCAAAGGAAGATCAGCACGAGGAACATTATCGTGAAGATGATCTTCGCTCTCGGGTCAAGCGCATGGACAAAAGATTTCTGCGGAAAATACTGACCTATGGTTATGTCCTTTATCATTTCGCCTTTCCCCCTTTCAGAAACTTCAGAAGCTCCTGTCTGCCCGATTCGACGGTGTAGATATCCGTTCTTACATCGAAGCCTTTTTCTTTGAGTTTGAGGAAGATAGATGTTATCTCGGGGATATTCAGTCCCATTCCGACAAGCTCGTCGGCTCTCGAATAGACTTCGTCGACCGTTCCGAACATAGCCTCCTCGCCCTTGTTCATGACGAGAACTCTTGAGGCTATCTTTGCGACATCCTCCATGCTGTGTGAGACTATCATGACAGTGCTGCCTGTGTCTTTTCGGTATTGTGAGATGAGCGAGAGAACTGTGTCTCTGCCCTTGGGGTCAAGCCCTGCGCAAGGCTCGTCTAAAACCAGAATTTTAGGTTCCATCGCCATAACGCCGGCTATCGCCACTCTTCTTTTTTCGCCGCCCGACAGATCGAACGGTGACTTTTCAAGATAGCTTTCGTCAAGTCCGACGAATTTTATTGCTTCTCTGACGCGCCTTTTTATTTCGTCTTCGCTCAGCCCCATATTTTTCGGGCCGAACGAAATATCCTTTTCGACGGTTTCTTCGAAAAGCTGATACTCGGGGTACTGAAAACAAAGACCGACGGAAAATCTCGCGTTTCTTGTTGAGGTCTTGTCCTGCCAGATATCAACGCCGTCGACAAAGACTTTGCCGCTTGTTGGCTTCAAAAGAGCGTTAAAATGCTGAATAAGCGTGCTTTTGCCCGAGCCTGTGTGGCCTATTATTCCTATAAGCTCGCCTTTTTCTATATCTATATTTATATTCTTTATAGCGGTATGCTCGAACGGGGTCTTGATTCCGTATATATATTCAAGCTCCTGCGTATTAAGAACGGTTATTCCCATTTTTTCACCTCCGCAGCTTTTCAAAAGCAGACACAAACTCATCTGCGGTGAGGACGTCGCCCAAATTTACGCCATCCTTTTTGAGAAGATAGGCAAGCTCAGTCGCCTGCGGAACATCAAGCCCTATCTTTTTTATCTCGTTTATATGCGAGAACACATTTCGGGGCGTACCGTCGAAACGGATCTTTCCGTCGTCTATGACTATGACCCTGTCCGCCTGAACTGCCTCGTCCATGTAGTGTGTGATGAAGATTACGGTTATCCCCATGTCTCGATTGAGACGTTTTACGGTTTCCATGACCTCTTTCCTGCCTCTCGGGTCGAGCATCGCCGTCGGCTCGTCGAGAACTATACAGTCGGTCTGCATAGCGATAACGCCTGCTATCGCGACGCGCTGTTTCTGACCGCCCGAGAGCTTATGCGGCTCATGGAAACGGTAGTCGTACATTCCGACGGCTTTGAGTGATTCGTCGACGCGTTTTCTTATTTCATCGGGATCGACGCCGAGATTTTCGGGGCCGAACGCCACGTCGTCCTCGACTATGGTGGCGACTATCTGGTTATCGGGGTTCTGAAAAACCATTCCGACCGTTCGCCTGACGTCGTTTTTTCTCTCCTCGTCCGAGGTGTCTATGCCGTTGACGAGCACTCTGCCCTCCTGAGGAACAAGAATGGCGTTCGTCAGTTTCGCAAGCGTGCTCTTGCCCGAGCCGTTATGGCCGAGCACGGCGACAAAGCTGCCTCTTTCGACCGACAGCGTTATGTTTCTGATGACCTCCTTGGCGGCGGCTTCCTGCTCGTCGTATCTGAAGGTGACATTATCAAATTCAATAATACTGTTCATTTTTCTACCTTTTCCCGTGTTTACTTTGTCCAGATCGCCGACGCTCCGCAGGGAAGTATCATTCCCGTTTCCGTAACGGGCAGACCTATTTCGCTCGAGGATACGCTGCCGCCGAATTTCGGCTTGACGGTCGATCCCAGAATATATTCCATAACGGACGCCGAAAGCCCCGTTGTGTATGAATTTATCAGCATCATGATCGAGTCTTCATACAAAAGCTCGCTGCAAAGCTCGACGAAATCGTATACTTCATCCTCGAGCTTCCAGACTTCGCCGCCCGGTCCTCTGCCGTATGACGGCGGATCCATGATTATGATGTCATATTTGTTTCCGCGCCTTATTTCGCGCTTTATAAACTTGATACAGTCGTCGACTATCCAGCGGACCTTCCCGTCGGCGACCCCGGATGAGACGGCGTTTTCCTTCGCCCATGCGACCATGCCTTTAGATGCGTCTACGTGTACCACACTCGCGCCCTCTTTAAGGCAGGCTATCGTCGCCGCGCCCGTGTAGGCGAAAAGGTTGAGAACCTTGACCTCTCTGCCCGATTCTCTGATGAGCTTTCGGGTGTAATCCCAGTTGACCGCCTGTTCGGGGAAAATCCCCGTGTGTTTGAAGCCCATGTTTTTGACGTTGAAGGTCAGATCCTTATATTTTATCTGCCAGCGGTCGGGAATTTTTCTTTCTATCTCCCATTTTCCGCCGCCGCTTTTTGACCTTTTATAGTACGCATCGGCTTTTCGCCAGAGGAGATTTGACTTCTCGGTTTTCCAGATGACCTGCGGATCGGGTCTGACGAGGGTTATCTTTCCCCAGCGTTCGAGCTTGTCACCGTCCGAGCAGTCAATCAGCTCATAGTCTTTCCAGTCGGCCGTATATCTCATGCCTGTTACCTTTGCCTTTCCGTTTCGGGTTGACCCGAAGATTTTATATCAGTCTTTCTCTGACGACCTGCGCTATCTCGTTGGCGAGCTTATCTATCTGTTTCTGATCTTCGCCCTCGAGCATAACTCTGACAAGCGGTTCCGTTCCCGAAACTCTGACCAAAACTCTTCCCTTGTCGCCGAGTTCCTTTTTCGCCGACTTTATCGCGAGCTTGATCTCTTCGTCGTAGGCGTATCTCGCCTTGCCCATGTTCGACACTCTGACGTTGACCATGACCTGCGGATAAACCGTCATGCACTTAGCAAGCTCCGACAGAGTTTTTCCCGTTTTCTTCATAACTCTGAGAACCTGAAGAGCGGTGAGCTGACCGTCGCCCGTTGTGGCGTAGTCGAGGAAGATAACATGACCCGACTGTTCGCCGCCTATCGAATATCCCTTTTGAAGCATGGTTTCGAGAACATATCTGTCGCCGACCTTTGTCGCTTCATATAAAATTCCGTTCTCGTCGCAGAATTTATAAAAGCCCATGTTGGTCATGACCGTGACGACGGCTGTGTTCTTCTCGAGCTTCTTTTCCTGTTTCATGTACGCCGAACAGATAGCTATTATTTTGTCTCCGTCGACGATATCGCCGTTTTCATCGACGGCGAGCATTCTGTCCGCGTCGCCGTCAAAAGCGAAGCCGGCAATAAGATGATTTTCTTTGACATAGCGGCTTAAATTTTCCATATGCGTCGAGCCGCAGCCCGCGTTGATATTGACGCCGTCCGGCTTATCCGACAGCATATCGCATTTCGCGCCGAGGTCGGTGAAAAGCTTTTCCGCGCTGACGGAGGATGAACCGTTGGCGCAGTCGAGAGCTATATGCATACCCTCAAAATCGACGTCGACCGTTCTTTTGAGGTGGGCTATATAGTCGTGAACCGTGTTTTCGCATTCGCTGACGCTTCCGACTGCTCCGCCCGTTTTAAGCGGCGGCTTGTCGACTTCGTCAAGAATTATGGCTTCTATCTGTTCCTCTATCATGTCGGGTAACTTGTAGCCGTCAGCCTTGAATATCTTAATTCCGTTGTACTCGCAGGGATTATGCGAGGCGGAGATCATGACCGCCGCGTCATAATTATATTTTTTGACGAGGTACGCGACCGCAGGGGTAGGCACTACGCCGAGGGTCATGACGTCTGCGCCGACCGAGCAAAGCCCAGCCGCTATCGCGCTTTCGAGCATTGCGCCCGAAATTCTTGTGTCCTTTCCGATAAGGACTTTCGGCTTTCTGTGTTTTTCGTCCGTCAGGACCATAGCTGTCGCCCTGCCTATATTCATAGCAAGTTCGCAGGTAAGCTCTGTGTTGGCGACGCCTCTGACGCCGTCCGTTCCGAATAATCTTCCCATTGTATCGCTCCTTTAATTCTGTTCATGTGTTCCGAACCCGTCCGAAATCGGGCTAGGGTCTGTGTTCAGTTCTTATATTCAAGCCCCAGATGCTCATACGCCTGTGGGGTGGCTATTCTTCCTCTCGGTGTTCTGCCAAGGAAGCCTATCTGCATGAGATAAGGCTCATATACGTCCTCTATCGTGACGGCTTCTTCGCCTATCGCCGCCGCTATCGTTTCAAGTCCGACAGGGCCGCCGTTATAGCTTTTTATCATCGTCGTCAAAAGCCGTCTGTCCGTGGCGTCGAGACCGAGTTCGTCTATCTCCATTCTCTTCAAAGCGAGACAGGCGGCGTCCTTGTCTATAACGCCGTTTCCGACGACCTGAGCGAAGTCTCTGGCTCTTTTAAGAATTCTGTTGGCTATTCTCGGCGTTCCTCTGGAACACTTAGCTATCTGTAAAGCGCCTTCGCCGTCTATGCCTATTCCGAGTATGGCCGCGCTTCTTGAAACTATACGGCTGAGCTCCTCGGGAGTGTAAAGCTCAAGTCTCATAACGACGCCGAAACGGTCTCTCAGCGGAGCCGAGAGCTGACCCGCTCTCGTCGTCGCTCCGACAAGCGTGAACTTCGGAAGATCAAGTCTTATAGATCTCGCCGACGGGCCTTTTCCGATGATTATATCGAGCGCGTTATCCTCCATCGCGGGATAAAGCACTTCTTCAACGCTTCTGTGAAGTCTGTGTATCTCGTCAACGAACAGCACGTCGCCCTCGTTGAGATTCGTCAGCAGAGCCGCAAGGTCGCCCTGTTTTTCTATCGCGGGACCCGAAGTCACTCTGAGGTTGACGTTCATCTCGTTGGCTATTATTCCGGCGAGCGTCGTTTTTCCGAGACCCGGTGGGCCGTAGAGCAGAACATGGTCAAGGCTTTCGCCTCTTGAAACCGCCGCCTGAATGTATACTTTCAGATTTTCCTTGACCTTTTCCTGACCGATATAGTCTTCGAAGACCCTCGGTCTTAATGAGGTCTCTATGTCGGCGTCCTCCGAGGTATACTCGGTCGCCATTATTCTTTCTTCATAATCAAAGTCGTTCATTTTATCTTCTCCGATCTTTTAAAGGATCTTCAACGCCTGAGTTATCAGCTTTTCAACGCTTAGGCTCTGATCGAGCTTCGCCACGGCGGACGACGCTTCCGACTGAGAATAGCCGAGCATAACAAGAGCCTCGACCGCCTCGCTTGTGTTCGACCCGAGCAGTATCTGCCCCGAAGCACCCGTCTCATCCGTACCCGAAACGTCGCCTGTTTTCATCTTGTCTTTAAGCTCGAGCACAACTCTCTGCGCTATCTTTTTGCCGACGCCCTGCGCCTTTGTTATGGATTTCACGTCGCCGCTTGAAACAGCGAGGGCGAGCCTGTCGGGCGTGAGCTGGGAAAGTATCGCGAGAGCCGCTTTCGGGCCGACGCCAGAGATCGAAATGAGCATTTTGAAACAGTCAAGCTCGCTTTCGTCATAGAAGCCGAAAAGCTCGAGCGCGTCATCTCTGACGCTTAAGTGGGTGTAGAGCGTGACCTCGCCTTTTTTATCCGAAAGCTCGTTGAGCGTGGTGAGCGTGACGGAGCATCTGAAAGCGACGCCGCCGCATGATATCGCCACCGAAGAAGAATCTCTGTAAACAATTTCTCCCGTCAAGCTGTAAAACATTTTCAAATTCCTTTCCTTATCGACATTTTGGACGAATAGAGCGAGCCGCTTGCGTGCGCATGGCATATCGCCATAGCGAGAGCGTCGGCCGTGTCGTCCGGCTTCGGAACTTTTTCAAGCCCGAGTATCCGCTTTGTCATCTCCTGAACCTGCTTCTTATCCGCCCTGCCGTAGCCGACAACGCTCTGTTTGACCTGAAGCGGAGTGTATTCAAACACGGGCAGTCCGTTTTTCTGGGCGGCGAGCATCAGAACGCCCCTCGCCTGACTGACATCTATGACGGTCTTGGCGTTGTTGTTATAAAAGAGCTTTTCTATGCTCATGACCTGCGGATTGTTTCTCCTGACGACCTCGTTGAATCCGTCGTATATCATTTCAAGCCTCTCGTTGAACGGAGTTTTCGCTTCGGTCGTTATCGCTCCGTAGTCAACGGTCGTGAAATGATTGTTGCGGTACTCGACGACGCCGTAGCCTATGATCGCATAACCCGGGTCGATACCCAATATTAACATCGCATACTACCTCATTATAATTTATCAGTTTAGTATAGCATACTTTTCTATAACTAACAAGTATTTTGAGACATTTTACATCAACAAATTCACGAAAAACGCGGACAGAACAAACGCCGTGAAATCGGCGAAAAGCCCTGCCCAGAGCGTGCATCCCGTGTTCTTTATCCCGACCGAGCCGAAGTAGACGCTGACGGCGAAGAACGTGGTTTCGGTCGAGCCCGCCATGACGCTCGCGATTCTTCCTATCGGGCTGTCGGGCGAAAATTCGCTCAATATGTCCTCGTACACGGCAAGCGAGCCGGAGCCGGAAAGCGGGCTCAACAAAGCCAGCGGCAGCAGCTCGCTTTTAAGCCCGAATTTTTCGAGAAAGGGAGATAAAGCGTCGGTCACGATTTCGATAAAGCCGCTGCTTCGAAGCATTGTCACCGCGACGGTTATGCCTATGAGCGTGGGCATTATCCCGACGAGAGTCGACATTCCCCTCTTCGCGCCGTCGGTGAAAGCGTCGAACACGGTCGTTTTCCTGAAGCAGGCGAACAGGGCGGCAAACACAACAATGCATGGCAAAATATACACAGAAAGCCTATCGGACATTTTTCTTTCTCCCCCTTTTCCCGCTTAATATGTACGCGGCGGACAATCCTGCGGCGAGGGAGCAGGTGGACGCGAGGATACAGCACGGAACGATGTCGAACGGCGTTTCGCAGCCGTGCTGCTGTCTCAAAGAAGCGACGGTGGTCGGTATCAGCTTCATGCACGCAGAGTTCATCACGACGAAGAATATCATGTCACGGCTCGCTTTGGTTTTGTCGGGGTTTATGCTCTGAAGCCGCTTCATGCTTTCAAGCCCGAGCGGCGTCGCCGCATTGCCCAAACCGAGCATATTCGCCGCGATGTTCATCGTCATGACCGAAATTATATCCTCTCTTTCCCCGGCGGAGGGAAACAGACTTTTCATCAAAGGTGCAAGCGTACGGCTTATTATCGAGCTTAAGCCCGATCTTTCGGTTATCTCGGTCATTCCGCACCAGAACGCCATAGTCGGCAAAAGCTTCAAAGAAAGCTCGACCGCTTTCACGGCTCCGTCGATCACCGCCGACGAAAGCGCTTGCATATTTCCTGTAAGCATAGCCGAGACAAACGAAACGGCGACGAGCGCGACCCAAACATAATTCATCATAAAAAACACCTCGCTAATTCTATGAAAAAGCCGCAAGCAAAAAGACGAAATACCGTCAATATTAAGTAAAATGAGCAAAACTATGGAATTTTTTTCAGACATATGTTATAATACTTGAACGTGAATGTAAGAATTCACCGATAAGAGAAAAAAGAATATCGCTATTTTCACGGAGGGAAACATGAACGTAGTTATTGTCGGCTGCGGCAAGGTCGGTTCAACGCTTGCCGATCAGCTCGTCAGAGAGGGACACGATGTCAGCGTTATCGACATTGACCCCGACGCGGTAAGGAAAGTCACAAACAGACTTGACGTACTCGGCGTCGTCGGAAGCGGTTCAATTCATCAGGTTCAGGTTGACGCGGGAGTTAAAAACGCCGATCTGTTTATCGCCGTCACACCCGGCGATGAGCTTAACCTATTGTGTTGTCTTATGGCGAAAAGATCCGCCTCATGCAGCACTATCGCAAGGGTCAGAAATCCCGATTATCTTTCGGAGCGCGGATTTATAAAAGAGAGGCTCGGACTTTCGAACATCATAAATCCCGAATATGAGGCAGCCGCCGAAATAAGCAGGCTTTTCTGCATACCCTCGGCTATCGAGGTCGACACATTCGCCGGCGGAAAGGTTGAGCTTCTGAAAACGGCTCTCCCTTTCGATTCGCCGATAGTCGGAAAGTCCATCATGAGCGCGCTTGGAAAAATCAGCGGCAAGGTTCTTATCTGC
Source organism: uncultured Oscillospiraceae bacterium (assembly GCA_900555805.1). Lineage (GTDB taxonomy): Bacteria > Bacillota > Clostridia > Oscillospirales > Acutalibacteraceae > UBA6857. The sequence goes on from USMJ01000010.1 coordinate 10,052, forward strand.
GCCGTTGAGAGAAACGGTGAGGTCGTTATCCCCACAGGCTCGTTCGTTCTCAGGGCAGGAGACGAGATATCGTTCCTGACATCGAGAAAAGAGAGAGAGACCGTCTTTAAAAAGACGGGGCTTGAACTCGGAAAAATAAAAAGAATAGTCATAGTCGGCGGCGGAAAGATATCGTTCTATCTTGTCAATATGCTCGTCGAATACGGCTTCAAGGTCAAGGTCATAGAGAAGAACAAGGAAAGATGCGAATTTCTTTCAAGCGTGTTCCCGTCATCAGTCACTGTCATAAACGGCGACGGAACGGATCAGCAGCTTCTTTATGAAGAGGGAATAGACAAGGCGGACGGCTTTGCTTCCCTGACCGACGTTGACGAAGAAAATATAATGCTTTCAATGTTCATGACGAGCAATTCAAAAGCCAAGGTCGTCACGAAGATCAACAGACAGAACTTCGCCGAAATTATCGACAACCTTGATATCGGCTCTGTCATATATCCAAAATTCATCACAGCCGAAACCATAGTCAGCTACGCCAGAGCGCTGAAAAACTCTCAGGGCAGCAATGTTCAGACGCTCTATAACATAGTCGACGGCAAGGTCGAGGCGCTCGAGTTTCTCGCGAGAAGCGAATCCGACGTTATCGGCGTTCCTTTAAGCGACCTTGAGCTTAAGGATAATCTTCTCATCTGCTGCATCGGCAGAAACGGCAGGACGATAATTCCCAACGGTCTGACCACTATTGAGGTCGGCGACACGGTCGTTGTCGTCACGACTCAGAAGGGGCTAAACGACCTGAGAGATATTTTGAAGTGAGAGGCTCAGGATGAATATTTCGATTATCTTTTATATTCTCGGCTGGGTGCTCTGCACTCAGGCCGGAGCGATGCTTTTTCCCTGCGTCGTCTCGCTGATATATTCGGAAAAAGCAGGAATTTATTATCTGATAACCCTCGCGGTTTGTCTCGCGATAGGCGTTGCGCTGATAGCCAAGAAGCCGAAGAACACTCGGTTTTATGCCAAGGAGGGCTTCGCGATCGTGGCTTTGAGCTGGATTGTCATGAGCCTTATCGGCGCCGTTCCGCTTTGCATAAGCGGCGACATTCCGTCGTTTCTTTCGGCGCTGTTCGAGACGGTTTCGGGCTTCACGACGACAGGCGCGACGAATCTGACGGACATCGAGGCGCTTTCAAAAACGAGCCTTTTCTGGCGAAGCGAAACTCACTTCATGGGCGGAATGGGCGTTTTGGTACTCATACTTACTCTGCTCCCGATAGCGGGCGGTCAGAATATTCAGCTTATGCGCGCGGAAAGTCCAGGCCCGACTGTTGATAAGTTCAAGCCGAGACTGAGATACACGGCGATGATCCTCTATGTTATATATGTAGCGATAACGGCCGCCGAAGTTATCTTCCTTTTGATAGGAAAGATGCCGCTGTTCGACGCGATAACCACCGCGTTCAGCACGGCAGGCACAGGCGGTTTCACCGTAACCAACGACGGAATAAACGCTTATCACAGCCCATATATTGAAGTAGTGCTGACGGTGTTCATGATCCTTTTCGGCGTGAACTTCTCGTTCTACTACATGATGCTGACAAGGCGTTTTCGCGACGGACTGAAGAACACCGAGGTCTGGACATATCTCGGAATTATAACCGTTTCGTCGTTCGTTATAGCCCTCAATGTCCACAGTCTTTTCCCGAGCGTTAAGGACACTCTGAGAAATTCATTCTTCACGGTGTCCTCGGTTATATCAACGACAGGTTTCTGCACGGCGGACTTCGACAAATGGCCGCAGCTTTCAAGGCTTATCATAATCATGCTGATGTTCTCGGGCGCATGCGCCGGAAGCACCGGCGGCGGTATAAAGGTTTCAAGGCTTATGGTTCTTTTCAAGAGCGGAATCAGCGAAATAAAGCATACCGTTCACCCGAAAAGCGTCAACCGTATAAAAATAAGCGGAAAGCCCGTTTCGGAGGAAACGGTCAAGAACATCCGATCGTTCTTCATTATCGAGATGATAATTCTTGCGGTTTCGGCGCTTATTGTCAGTCTCGACAATTTCGACACTACGACGACCGTCACATCGGTTATAACCTGTCTTGAAAATGTCGGTCCCGGTCTTAATCTTGTC